>JAILNW010000024.1 GCA_024691145.1 Lachnospiraceae bacterium | reverse complement strand
GATGATTACATGAGTGAAAGAAATTTGAATTTTGATAAGGTAGTTAATCGAAAGGGAACGGATTGTTTAAAGTATGATTTTGCAGTAAGAAGGGGATATCCAGAAGATGTACTTCCATTATGGGTTGCAGATATGGATTTTAAGACATCATCATATGTTGAGGATGCTCTTATAGAAAGAGTTAAACACGGTATATTCGGTTACAGTGAATCAAAAGAAGAGTATTTTAATGCTGTTGCCGGCTGGATGAAGAGACATCATAACTGGGAAGTGAATGAAAGATGGCTTGTTAAAACACCAGGAGTTGTATATGCTCTTGCTATGGCAATTATGGCATATACTAAAGAGGGGGATTCAGTATTAATACAGTCACCTATATATTATCCATTTTCAGAAATTATAGCAGATAACAGACGTGTTGCAGTAAGCAGCGATTTATATCTTGGAGAGGATAATAAGTACCATATTGATTTTGATGATTTTGAGAAAAAGATAAAAGAAAATGATGTAAAGTTATTTTTATTATGTAATCCGCACAATCCTACTGGAAGAGTATTTACAAGGGAAGAATTAACAAGACTTGGTGATATATGCGTGGAGAATGGTGTAATTGTTGTAAGTGATGAGATTCACAGTGATTTTGTATTTAGCGGTGAACATATAGTATTTGCTTCTATAAAGAAAGAATTTGAAGATATATCAATTATATGTACTTCACCAAGTAAGACTTTTAACATGGCAAGTATGTTAATGTCTAATATATTTATACCTAACAGAACATTAAAGCATGCTTTTAAGAGAGCAATAGCAGCTACAGGATTAAGCCAGTTAAGTGCATTAAGTCTTGTTGCCACAAGAACTGCATATGAACTTGGTGACGAATGGTATACAAAGATGCATGCATATGTAAGAGACAATATTGAGTTTGTTAAATCTTATGTGGCATCCAATATGCCTGGTGTTAATGTTATAGACAGTGAAGGAACATATCTATTGTGGCTTGATTTCAGAGGACTTAATTTAAGTGCTGATGAACTTGATAACAGAGTTATATATGATGCAAGGTTGTGGTTAGATAGCGGAAGTATATTTGGAAAGACTGGAGAGGGATTCCAGCGTATTAATGTAGCTGCACCTAGAGAAATTATTGAAGAATGTCTGTACAGACTTAAGACAAAGGTGTTAAGAGCAATAGCATAAGGAGTTGATTTGTTATGACTATTCTGCAATTAAAGTATGTTATTACAATTGCGTCTTCCGCTTCTTTTAGAGAGGCAGCAGGCAAACTGTACATATCACAGCCTGCACTTTCCATAACAGTAAAAGAATTAGAAGATGAGCTTAATATACATATATTTGAAAGAACTAATAAAGGAATACGACTTACAAAAGAAGGTGAGGAGTTTTTAGCATATGCCAAAGAAGCTGTAAGCCATTATAAACTTATAGAAGACAGATATATTGAAGATACAAAGAATAAAAGTCATTTTAGTGTATCTATGCAGCATTATGTTTTTGCAATTCATGCATTTGTTAATGTTATAAAGGATGTTGATGTTTCAAAGTATGTTTATTCTGTAAATGAAACAAGAACATATGAAGTAATTGAGAATGTCAGAAACTATAAAAGCGAAGTAGGTGTTATTTCCTATACTAAAAGTAATGAAAAGGTAATTAAAAAGCTTTTTCGTGAGTATCAGTTAAAGTTTTATCCGCTTATGACGCGAGACACTTTTGTTTATGTCAGCAAAAGCCATCCTCTTGCTGACAGGGATATATTATCACTTGAAGAATTAAAGGATTATCCTTGTGTTTCTTTTGATCAAAGCAGTGAGAGTGACTACTATCTTTCTGA
Organism: Lachnospiraceae bacterium; assembly: GCA_024691145.1. Classification (GTDB taxonomy): domain Bacteria; phylum Bacillota; class Clostridia; order Lachnospirales; family Lachnospiraceae; genus JAILNW01. The sequence goes on along the minus strand of JAILNW010000024.1, from coordinate 6,251 downwards.
AGAAGCTTTAAGTGATTATGATTTTGTAAAACTTATTAAAACCAACGACAGGGCAACTTCAGCTGAGTTAATGTACGTACTTAATGGCTATTCAATTGGAACAGGAATTATGACAGAAAGTATGGCTTTAAAGGATGATTTTGTATGTATAAAACTACAGGAGGAAGATATATTAACTATAGGATATATAGTCAATAATAATCATGTGTTTAGTGATCTGGGTGAGAAATATATTAAAGAGTTGGAAAAATATAAGGAGGTTTAATATTATGAATAAAAGTAAAACAATTTCTTACACAGCTGTTATGGCAGCATTGTGTTTTTTAGCAACATTTATAATTAAAATTCCGGTTTTTCAGGGTTATATTCATCTTGGTGATGCATTTACTCTTTTAAGTGGAATAGTTTTAGGACCTTTTTATGGAGCTTTGGCAGCAGGATTAGGAGCTTTGTTTGCGGATGTTCTTGCTGGATATACAGAGTATGCAATTGCATCATTTGTTATAAAGGCAGCCTTTGCTTTTATAGCTGGAACATTATTTTATAAACTTAAGTCTTTAGATACAAGAATTAATGTTCTTATAAGTGGTATAGCAGGCGGCGTAATTGTGCCAGCTGGATATTTCTTTTTTGAATATTTTGTGTTAAAGGTTGGAAAGGCAGCATTTTTAGGTGTACCTTTTAATGCATTTCAGGCAGGTGTAGGCATTATTATAGCTGAATTTGTTGTAAGATATGCTGGAAATAAGTTTATTAACAAAACTTATAACAAACGATAATTTTTATGGATTAGCCAAAACCCAGGTTTCATGGTATATTAATGACACAGAGAACAACTGTAGTAATTAATTTAAGAGGTGATATCATGAAACAGAGAGAATTAAAAAAATTAGCGTTATTAGTGGGATTAGTAAGTGCAGTTGCACTTACAGGATGTGGTAAAGAAGATGGTAATGGCAAGGCAAGCGGAGACCCGGATATTGTTATTGGAACTGCCGATGGTTCCCTTTGTCTGGCACCATTACATATAGCTATAGAGAATGGCTATTTTGAAGAAGAATTCAAAAAAGACAATATTACATGGAAACTTGAAGAGATTGATCTTGGTAATATTGCAGATCTTGTAGCTTCTGAGCAGGTAGATGCGTCACTTGCACTTGCAGGTGCCATGATTCCTCAGATTGATAATGGTCTTGAGATTACTTTTACTGCTGGTGTTCATACTGGCTGTACAAAAGTTTATTCTGGTAATAAAGATGTTCATTCAATTAAAGATTTAAAAGGAAAGAAAATAGGTGTTCCTTCACTTGGAGATTCTTCTGTAGTGGCATTAAAGAGAGCTTTATATGATGCCGGAATCGGAGTTTCGACAGAAAATCTTGAAGTAGAGTGGGTAACATATGCTTTAACTGATTTGCCTTTGGCACTTTCAAATGGTGCAATTGATGCAGCAGCAATGCATGACCCAGTTGCATATAATGCAGAGCAGGAATATCAGTTTGAAAAAATTCTGGATTTAAGTACTGATGATAAATTTAAAGATGAATACTGCTGTATGTCATTTGTTTCATCTAAGCTTGCCAAGGAAAATCCTAAGGCAGCAGCAGCTTACACAAGAGCAATTCTAAGAGCAAGTGCTTTTGTTCAGGCGGATACATCAGTTGCAGCAAAGATTCAGTCAGAGGCTAATCACTGTTCTGGTGATATTGATACTAATGCATCAATACTTGCAACATACAATTACAGACCTTCTGTAGTAAATGCTTCAAAAACAATACTTGATGCAGCAACAGAATTAATCAGAATAGGTGAATTAAAATCAGATGATCCAGATTCATTTGTTAAAAGGGCATTTACAACCTTTGATGGGGTGCCAGAAAGTTACATTTATGAAAATGGAGAGTTTAAGGAAGTTAATTAATTGGAAATGAGGTTGTTATATGAGAGAAAAACTATTAAAAATACTGAAACTGATATTGCCATATATAGCAATCGCTGTTTCAATACTGGTTTATTATAAGGTTGGGGATAATGGCAAGCAAAAGCAGATGGCTCATCCATACTATATTTATTTTATAACATTAATAGGAGTTTTATTGCTTATAGCACAGATTGTATCTATATTCTATTCTGATATAAGGGATAAAGTAGAGTACAAAACGCCATTTTATACAGGAGTAATAGTTTTTCTTCTTGTATTAAATACAATAACTACTAAAACAACACTTCATCCAACATTGTATTTTCCATCATTGGACAGGGTTATTGGTTTATTGGTAGAAAGCAGGGCTTTTTTATTCAAAAATGTTCTTGATTCATTAAAATTGTTATTAACAGGATTTCTATGGGGCGGTTCAGTAGGTTTCTTTACAGGAGTTGCATTGGGACATTCAAAGAAAGTGGCATACTGGCTTACTCCTGTAACAAAAGTTATAGGTCCTATACCTACAACAGCCTGGATTCCCCTTGCACTTTCTGTTTTTGCAACAACACACAGTGCTAATGTGTTCTTGATTGCATTTGCTGTATGGTTTCCTGTAACACTTATGACAAGCAGTGGTATACAGTCAATTGCAAATGTTAACTTTGAAGTTGCAAGAACACTTGGAGCATCAACAATTTACCAGATAGTACATGTGGCAATACCAGCTGCAATGCCAAGCATATTTTTAGGATTATTTTACGGAACAGTTTCTTCATTTGCAACACTTATGGCTGTTGAAATGAATGGTAACTCAAGCGGTATTGGCTGGTATATAAGCTGGCAGAAATCGGTTATGCTGTATGACGGTGTGTATGCAGGACTCATAATAATAGCAGCGATTTGTTCATTAACACTTACACTTTTATTTAAAGTAAGGGACAAAGTATTAGTATGGCAGAAGGGGGTAATCAAGTGGTAGGTGAATTATTAATTGAAAATGTTGTTAAGAAGTTTGATTCAGTTACAGCTTTAAATGGACTTGATCTTAAAGTAAAGTCAGGTTCCTTTGTAAGTCTCATTGGACCTTCTGGCTGCGGAAAAAGTACACTTCTTAGAATAATAGGAGGTCTTGATAAAGCCACAAGCGGAAAGGTTTATCTTGATGATAATGAGATTACAGGACCTGGAAGCGACAGAGGATTTGCCTTTCAGGCATCTAATCTCTTTGCCTGGCTTACAGTTGAGCAGAATATAGCCTTTGGTTTAAAGGCAAGACATATTTATGAAGAGCATAAGGATGATGTGCAGGAATATATAAAAATGGCTGGTCTTGTGGGATTTGAAAAATCATATCCACACCAATTATCAGGAGGAATGCAGCAAAGAGCTTCACTTGCAAGAGCACTTGTTGGACATCCATCGGTTCTTCTTTTAGATGAGCCTCTTGGAGCTCTTGATGCATTTACAAGAATGAAATTACAGGATGATATTCTTGATATTTGGAAGAAGAACAACATGACCATGATAATGGTTACACATGATGTTGATGAAGCAATTTATATGTCGGATCAGGTGGTTGTTATGTCTTCAAGACCTTCTAAAATAGAAGAGATTATAGATATTGATTTGCCAAGACCAAGAGCAAGAGCTCAGGATACTTTTGGAGAGTACAGAACGAGAATTCTTAATGTACTTGACCTTGGTGGCAAAGTATCAGACGTTGAGTATTATTTATAGAAAAAAAGTTACTATTTACATTTAGTATAATATGGATACAGCGTACATACTTGTATGCGAAGCAGATGGTCTGCGACCTATTGGGAAAGTTATGTGAATAGTAACGAAAAAAATATATAGAAAGCAGGGGATATTATGAAAAACAGAGTTATTATTTCAGCAACACAGTTATTATTAGGAGTATTGGTTTATCTTATTCCAACAAGTTTATTTGCCGTCTGCAAAGGAGAAATGAAGATGGCTTGCTATTATACAAAGCAGGCTGAGATTGGTTTAGCAATAATAGTTATACTTCTTTCAATTGCTTCGCTTATATTTGCTGATAAAAAAATAAGAGCAGGTATAAGCATATCACTCAGCAGTGTAGCTATTATAATATTATTGTATCCATTAAAACTTATTGGATTATGCAAAATGGATACAATGCCATGTAGAATAGGAACATTGCCAGCACGTATTGTTGTCAGCTTTTTACTATTTGCAGTATCAGCAGCTAATGCAGTATATCTTTTGAAAAAGAAAGGTGAGGGCAATGAATGATAAATCAGTTCAGAGAATATTTTTAATAGTTCCAATTGCAATACTTTCCTTCATTTTATTCTGTGGTATTGTTGTTGATAAAAGTCTTGCAAATGGAACAGACAATCTTAGAAAAAGGATTGGTGCTGAACTGATTATCGTTCCTGATGGAGCTGAAAGTGAGGCTAAGAATATTATTATTGAAGGCCAGAGAGGTACATTTTATTTTGACAGAACAGTATATAATACTATTAGTTCACTTGATGGAGTTGCAGATGCAACTCCACAGTTCTTTTTTAAGTCTTTATCTCAGGATTGCTGCAGCAGTGAAGTGGAGATAGTATTTTTTGATCCTTTCACAGACTTTTTAATTCAGCCATGGATAAATAAAGAATATAATAAAAAACTTACCAAGGATGCTGTAATTGCCGGAAGTTCCATAAATGTATCAGATAATGGAACCATTAAGATATTTGGAAGGGAATATATAGTTGCAGCACAAATGGCAAAGACAGGAACAAGTCTTGACAGTTCAGTTTATTTTACATTTGAAGCACAGGAAACATTGCTTAAGGATGCAGAGGGAAAAGGTGCATTTGTTCTTGATGAGCAGAAAAGCACAAGTGTTATTTCTTCTGTATTTATTAATATAGAAAAAGGAAGAAAAACAGAGGACATAATAAAAGAGATAGAGGCTAAGTCGGATATTAAGACAGATATTATATATCCAAAGAAACTTGATGAAGCCATGTCTTCAAGTTTAAGTGAAATTTATACTGCATTGCATGTTGTTATTATAATATCTGTGGTTCTTATTGTTATTATTTTATTTTGCATAAATTATTATATTATGAGTGACAGGAAAAGAGAAATTGCTCTTTATCAGATGCTTGGGGCTTCTAGAGTAAAAGTAAGAAGAATCTTATGCAAAGATACGGTAATAACAAGTATTGCAGGAGGTTTTGCGGGAGTGATTTTTGGCACAGTAGTAGCAATTCCATTTGGGGATTATATAGGAACCAAGTTAAATATGCCATATCTTGGTCCTGATGTTACAGGGGTTCTTAGTTATTATGCAGTGGTTCTTATAATTACTGTAGCAGTAGGAATAGCAGGTTCATTGTATCCTGTTTTATTTGTAACAAATCTTGAGCCTTATATTGCTCTTAGAAGGGAAGGTGACTAGAATGGTGCTTGAAGCAAAGAATATAAGTAAAAGGTATAGAAAAAATGGAAGATTTATATTAAAGGATTTTAATCTTAGTATAGAAAACAATAAGCTGCTTGTTATAAAAGGACAGTCAGGATGCGGAAAAAGCACTCTTCTTGCCATTCTCGGAGGATATTTAAAACCTGACAGCGGACAGGTTAAATATAATGGAATTAATATTAATGAGATTAATAATGATAAACTTGCCAGTATTCATTATGATAAAATAGGATATCTTCCACAGAGCAATGTAATGCTTAAGGAACTAAAAGTTATTGATAATATAGTTTTAGCAGCTAAACTTGTTAAGGGTAACAATAAAGAAGAATTTATAAAAAAGGCTGAGGATATGTTAGCAGAGCTTGATATAAAGGAACTTGCGGACAGTTATCCGTATGAATTATCTGGGGGAGAATTAAAAAGGGTTTCACTTATAAGGTCTATAATTACTGAACCACAGGTGCTTATAGCAGACGAACCTACAACAGGTCTTGATACAGTCACAGGAAAGAAAATACTTGATTATATAAAAGCATACAAAGACAAAGGAAATATAGTTATAATAGCTTCACATGATGATAATGCAGAGAAATATGGTGACCAGGTATTAGATATAAGAGACACTTATCACAAGCAATAACTTCTTGGAAATTTTCAAAAACCTATTCACATGGTATGATTTATTTATCCAATAAGTGACTAGTATAGAGATTTTTAAATAGCTGGACGAATGTTTGACTGTTTATTCCAATAGCACGCACCTGAAAGCCTCGACGTAGCCCGCTACGCCTACGTTTTCAGTCACGCACTCTTGGAAAAACATTCGTCACATTAAGTCCAGCTATTTTGCAAACTCTATAC
>JAILNW010000011.1 GCA_024691145.1 Lachnospiraceae bacterium | reverse complement strand
TTTCATGTTTTAGAAAAAATTTCATGCATTATTTTGCCTTGTATTTGTTATTTTTTTGTTGAAAAATATCGATAAATAGAATATTATATTAGTTGTGGGGACAAAAAATAAAGGAGATAAAAACATGAGATTATCAGAAGTTGTAAGAGAACAGTTTAACAAAAATTTAAGCGAAGCAACTAACGAGGAGATATATGTTGCTTTATTGAAAATGACAAAAGAGGCAATTAAGGACAAGGGATATAATGAGGGAAAGAAGAAGATTTATTATATTTCTGCAGAGTTCCTTATTGGTAAGTTATTATCTAATAACTTAATTAACTTAGGTATTTATGATGAAATCAGCAAAGAGTTAGCTGACAATGGTAAGAACATAGCAGAGATTGAAGAAGTTGAATTAGAGCCTTCATTAGGTAATGGTGGTCTTGGTAGACTTGCTGCATGTTTTATCGATTCTATTGCAACATTAGGTATGAATGGTGCCGGTGTTACTTTAAATTACCACTTGGGGTTATTTAAACAGGTATTTGAAAACAAATTACAGAAAGAAACTCCAAACTATTGGATAACAGATAATTGCTGGTCAACTAGAAATAACGAGAGAAGCTATGAAGTTCCATTTAAGGGATTCAGCCTTAAGTCTACATTATATGATATTGATGTATGTGGATATGACAGCAAGGCTATAAAACTTCATTTATTTGATGTTGATACTGTAGATGAAGGAATGGTACAGGGAGACAGCATCCGTTTTGATCAGCATGATATAGCAAGAAACTTAACATTATTTATTTATCCAGATGATAGTACAAAAGATGGTCAGTTACTTCGTATCTACCAGCAGTACTTCATGGTAAGTAATGGTGCACAGTTAGCAATTGCAGAAGCTAAAGAAAGAGGATGTACAGATCTTAGAGATTTAGCTGATTATGTGGTTATTCAGATTAATGATACTCATCCAAGTATGGTTATTCCTGAATTAATCAGACTTATGACAGCTGAAGGATTATCAACTGATGAAGCAATTGAAGTTGTTAAGAAGACTTGTGCATATACAAATCATACAATCCTTGCTGAAGCACTTGAAAAGTGGCCAATCGAATACTTAGAAGAGGTTGTTCCACACTTATTACCTATAATCAGAGACCTTGACAGAAGAGTAAGAGAACAGTATTCAGATCCTTCTGTAGCAATTATAGATGAGTGGAACAGAGTACACATGGCTCATATGGATATTCATTATTCATTCAGCGTTAATGGTGTTGCTGCTCTTCATACAGATATATTAAAAGATTCAGAATTAAATAATTTCTATAAGATTTATCCTGAGAAGTTCAATAACAAGACTAATGGTATTACATTCCGTAGATGGTTAATGTACTGTAACAGAGACCTTACATCATTTATTACTGAACTTATTGGTGATGGCTTTAAGAAGAATGCAGATGAACTTGAGAAGTTATTACAGTTCAAAGATGATGATGCTGTACTTGAAAGACTTATTGAGATTAAGAAAGCTGCAAAGAAGAACTTAGTTGGATTTATTAAGTCAAATACAGGCGAAGATATTAATGAAGATGCTATCTATGATATTCAGGTTAAGAGATTACATGAGTATAAGCGTCAGCAGTTAAATGTATTATACATTATACACAAGTATTTAGAGATTAAGGAAGGAAAGAAGCCAGAAACTCCAATCAACTTCATTTTTGGTGCAAAGGCTGCTCCAGCATATGTAATTGCAAAGGATATTATCCATGTAATTATCTGCTTACAGAACTTAATCAATAATGATCCAGAAGTTAGCCCATACATGAAGGTTGTTATGGTTCAGAACTATAACGTAACTGCAGGCGAGAAGTTATTCCCAGCATGTGATATTTCAGAGCAGATTTCACTTGCATCTAAGGAAGCTTCAGGAACTGGTAACATGAAGTTCATGCTTAACGGTGCAGTAACTATTGGTACTATGGACGGTGCTAACGTTGAGATTGCTGAATTAGTTGGAGAAGATAATATTTATATCTTCGGTGAGTCTTCAGAAGCTGTTATAGAGCACTATAACAAGGGAGATTATCGTTCATTTGATTATATTAAGAGAAACCCTGAGATTGCAAAACTTGTAGGATTCTTATTAAGCCCAGAGATGCTTTCAGTTGGTCACTATGATCACCTTGCAAGACTTCATAAAGAGCTTGTAATGAAAGACTGGTTCATGACTTTACTTGATATCGAAGATTATATCAAAGTTAAAGATCAGGCATTTGCTGATTACAATGATAGAAAAGCATGGGCTAAGAAGATGCTTGTTAACATTGCAAAGGCTGGATATTTCTCATCAGATAGAACTATTAAGCAGTACAATGATGATATTTGGAAATTAAACTAATTAATTTTTCTTGATGTGAACAATTATGGGCTGTCATATTATATATGGCAGCCTTTTGTAATTTGATAAAATCGTATCACAAAGAAGGTGGTGATTTTTTGGATATTAAGGTACCTGATAAAGTAAAATTTATTCTAAAAACATTAAATGAAGAAGGTTATGAAGCTTTTATAGTAGGGGGCTGTGTAAGGGATATGTACAGAAATACTTTGCCAAAAGACTGGGATATTACAACTTCTGCAAAGCCTCTTGAAGTTAAAAAGTTATTTAAGAAAACTCTTGATACCGGTTTACAGCATGGAACGGTAACTGTTATGCTTGATGGTGAAGGTTTTGAAGTAACAACTTACAGATTAGATGGAGATTATAGCGATCACAGACATCCGGAAGAGGTAACTTTTACTTCTGACCTTGTTGAAGACCTTAAACGAAGGGATTTTACAATAAATGCAATGGCTTATAATGAGACAACAGGAGTTGTAGACTGTTTTAATGGGCTTGAGGATTTAAAAAATGGAATAATAAGATGCGTAGGAAATCCTGAAGACAGATTTGAAGAGGATGCTCTTCGTATGCTCAGAGCAATCAGATTTGCCTCACAGTTTGATTTTGTAATTGAAGAGAACACATATAAGGCAATTAAAAGAAAAGCGCCTAATTTACAATATATAAGCGCTGAGAGGATTAAAGTAGAATTTGATAAGATATTACTTTCAAAACACCCTAAAAAATTAATTGATGCTTATGAAAGTGGAATTACTAAGGTTGTGCTTCCAGAGTTTGATGAAATGATGATAACAAGGCAGGAAAATCCAAATCATATTTATAATGTCGGACCACATACAATCTGTGCTATAGAATCACTTGATTATGTGCTTGATAATTCTGATAAAATATTTGATAAGGATGATATACTTTATAACATAAAAGCAAATGAAAAAGACAGGCTTATTCTTAAATGGACTTTGTTGTTACATGATGTGGCAAAACCTTTATGCAAAACAATGGATGATAATAATATAGCTCATTTTAAAATGCATGATGTTGTAGGATGCAAGAAGGCAGATGAGATATTACAAAGACTTAAATCAGATAATTATACAAGAAATCTTGCAATTTTGCTTATAAAATATCATGATTATAGATTTACCAATAAAATGATACCACTTAGAAGAGCATTAAGCAAAATCGGTACAGATAATATCAAATATCTTTTTATTATAAAAATCTGTGATGTTATGGCACAGAATCCAGATACTCATAAGGAAAAATTCGAAGATTTAAGGGTATCAAGAGAAAAGATGAAAATTATTATTGATAAGGCGGATTGCCTTACTGTAAAATCATTAAACATTAAAGGTAACGACATAATGAATATTTCAGGGAAAAATGGAAGAGAAATAGGAGAATGTCTTAAGTTCCTTCTTGAAAAAGTTATTGATAATCCTGAAGATAATAATTATGACAAATTAGAAGAATTAACAAGAGAGTATTTTAAGCTTTAAAATAGCTGTTCTATTTTTTAGTAAACTATCATATGCATAAGAAAAGAGATAAAATGGAGTGTATGATATGGATGAAAAAAATGAACAGCTTATAAGCCAGTATGATATAGTTGTAAATAGTGCCTATAAAAGTAGAGGAAATCTTATTATTAACTGTGATAGAGGGTTATTAATACTTACAGGATATAATTATTCTGAAAAAAAGGCAGAAATGGAAAACATGATAAAAAAGGCATTAATAAAAGCAGGTTATGTTAATGTGGATTTATTTATGAAAAATACAGAAGGAAGTTATATAACTACTAACAGATATGCCAGCAAATTTGTATTAAAAAAATGGTATCAGGCACAGGAATGTGATCTTAATGAGGTAGAAGATATAAAAAAAGCTGCAAAAAACTTAGCCATGCTACATAATGCATTTGATCTTGTTAAATTGGAAACAGAAGATAATGATAAACTGATTTCAAGAGATATCTGTAAAGAATATTATGGATATAACCAGGAGATAAAAGGGGTTATATGATTATAGATTGCCATTCACATATACTACCCGGAATTGATGATGGAGCCAGCGATGTTAATATGTCCATGGCTATGCTTGATATGATGTCAGAGCATAGCCATGGACATATTAACATCGCTGGCTCCATCATCAATTCCGGGTAGTATATGTGAATGGCAATCTATAATCATA
>JAILNW010000412.1 GCA_024691145.1 Lachnospiraceae bacterium | reverse complement strand
CTGTCTTCACCAGCAACTCTGCATACTTTCATATTAAGCTGTGGAATTTTAAAATGTTTTGATAAAAATAACAATCTTGTAAAATCATACAAATACGACTATAGTCCTAAGTATGATGAAAGATAACATTAACTAACATTTAAAAATATAAAGACAAGTTTAATTTTTATAAACTTGTCTTTTTTTATTTGCCAAAGTGACAATTTTGTATTATTATATTTATATGGGTGTTTTAAAGTTTAATATATTTAAGAGTTAGAGAGGCGGTATTTTATAATGAACAAGTCCGATTTGTCTAGAAATTCGTATATGCTTAATGGACCTTTAAAAAAGAAAGGATATGACTGGTGGTGGCATTCATTTACTGGTTATAATGAGAGAACAGGAGAAGAAAAAAGCTTTTTTATTGAATATTTTACTATTAATCCTGGACTTGCTAAGAGTGAGCCTGTTTTTTCACAAGGAAGATTTAAGGATAGTGGCAATAAACCATCTTATGTAATGGTAAAGGCAGGATGCTGGGGGAAAGATGCCTGTCAATTACATAGATTTTTCCCATATAGTGAAGTTAATATTACATGTAAACCTTTAAAGTTAGAGGCAGATGACTGTTTGCTTACAGAGAAGCATATTACAGGTTCTGTAAGTGTATCTTTGGAGGACAGTGAAGAACATCCTGAGTATATGTCTGATGCAGGAACTATGAAGTGGGATTTGCGGGTAAATAAAAAGATAGCATTTAATGTTGGATATGGTGCAGGAAAGTTTATGAGGTTTCTTAATGCTTTTGAGATGTACTGGCATGCTGAAGGAATGAATTCTGAATATTCAGGATTTGTAGAGTTTAATGGAGAAAGATATAATATTATTCCTGAAAAGTCATATGGATATGCGGATAAAAACTGGGGCTCAGACTTTACAAGTCCATGGGTATGGCTTGGATGCAGTAATATTACTGATTTTGAAACTGGAAGAAAACTTACTAAATCAGCTCTTGATATAGGTGGAGGAAGACCTAAGGTGTTTGGCGTACCACTTGATGATATTGTACTTATGGATTTAATTTATGAAGGAAAGAACTATGAGTTTAATTTTTCAAAGTTCCTTAAGTTCAGCAAAGTAAGTTTTAAAGTCTATAATAGAGAAGATTTTCTTATATGGCATGTAATAGGAGTTAACAGAAATTCAATTGTAAAGGTTTCTGTAAAATGTATGAAAAGTGATATGCTTCTTGTAAATTATGAAGCACCAAATGGTAAAAAGCTTCATAATGAATTATATAATGGCGGCAATGGCAAGGGCATGATCGAGATTTATGATACAAGACATGGAAAAAGAAAACTTTTCAAAAAGTTAATTCTTAATAATGTTGGATGTGAATATGGAGTTTATTCATAAAGTATTGACAATTGTTGTAAAATGATGTAAAATATATATAACAAGCAATTAGAAGTGACATCAGCGTAACTGACCACTTCTAATTTTTGTTTTACTAATGGTTATTTGAGGGAATGACTATTAGTAATGTAATTTTTTTTCTGCTGGGGAGTGGAAATAGATTACCTTTTAATGCATAACTTAATGACTTGATGTACTACTTATTAGTGATGTTTCCTAGCTGTCATTTTAGAGAGGAGTGATTGTGACGGAAAACGAAGTTATTAGCATTATGCAATGGGGGATTATTGATGATTTTAGTTATTATTATGATGATAGAGTTATTTATGGATATGCATTAGGAGGCATACTTCGCTTAGCGGGAAGGCGAGTATATGTAGCTTTATTCATTATGGTGATATCAGATAATAAGAATAGTACAGTTTACCTGTTTGTTGCAGTGTGCGTTGCATATTGCAGCGAACAGGTTCTTTTTTTATTTCTAAAACTTTTATAAAGTATATAAATTTTGTGAAAAATCTATTGAAATTTACTTGCTTTTTTGATAGATTATATATGTAATTTATTTTAATGTGTTATTGAAGGGAGAACATTATGAACAGAGGTAGAAAAAGTAATAAAACAAAAGTGATTGTTACCATTTCTATAATAGCCGTTGTATTAATACTTGCAGCTGTAGGTGGTCTTGTTTTTTATCTTAAAAAGTTAGAGGCCCAGAAGAAGGCTAAAGAAGAAGAGGAGCGTAAGAAAAAGGAGAAGGTTGAGAGAATAGAAAAATCTACAAAGCAGATTGAAGAGTACTACAATTTTGCTGCTAATAAGGATTATGCTGGAATGTATGGTATGATTACAGCAGAAAACAAGCAGGAGTTAACTGAAGAAGAGTTTACAACAACTAATGGAGATTTCTATAACAATTTAAGCTTTGAGGAAATCAAACTTGATAATATTGAGAGTGTTGATTTTGCTGATACACAGGCTGAAGAGGTTGTTGTAGACAATAAGGGTGGAAAGAAGAATGACAAGGAAGAAGAATTCAACAGAATGTATCTTACCTATACTGTAAATGTTAAGACTACAGCTGGTGAATTCAGTTTTGACAATGAGACATATATGACTAAGGAAGAGAATGACTGGAAGATTGAATGGTCTCCAAAGACTATTTATCCTAATTACTATACTGGATATAAAGTCAAGAACAGTGTTACAGAGCCAAAGAGAGGTTCTATACTTGACAGAAACGGAAAAACACTTGCAGCTAATAAGTCTGAAAAAGGTGCAGAAAGGACTTATCCTGTAGCTAATGCTGCTGCCCATGTTGTTGGTTATGTTCATAGAGCAACAGCTGATGATATTGCTGAGAATGGTTCTTATACAGCAAAGAGTTTTAAGGGTAAAAAGGGACTTGAGTATGCTTATGAAGACAGACTTAGAGGACAGGCTGGACAGAAAATATCTATAGTTGATGCTAATGGTGATGATAAAGTTGTTCTTGCAGAAGTTAAAGCGACAGATGGAGAAGATATTAAGACTACACTTGATGCTAATATTCAGCAGGTTATTTATAATCAGATTAAGGATGAGAATGCTTGTTCTGTGGCAATTAATCCTTATACAGGTGAGATTCTTGCTATGCTTAGTACACCAGCATATGATAATAATGGAATTTTCTCTGGAACAGCAGCAGATACATATAATAGATTTGCAAGAAGATTTTGCCCAGGTTCAACTTTTAAACCACTTACAGCAGCTATAGGACTTGACTGTGGTGCATTTACTGCAGATGAAGATTTTGGACCAAGTGAGAAGAAGTGGCAGAAGGACAGTTCATGGGGAAATCTTTATATAACAACATTACATGCTTGTCAGACAGCTACATTAATTAATGGTATAACACTTTCTGATAATGTTTACTTTGCAAAGTGTGCATTAAAGATTGGTGGAAAGAATCTTATGGCAGGTCTTGATAAGGCTGGATTTAATGAGAAGGCACCTATTGTTATGAATTTTGATGCTTCGCAGTATTCTAATGGAAAGAGTTTTGGTTCAGAGGGAATGCTTGCTAATACAGGATATGGACAGGGTGAACTCCTTGTTAATCCTTTACATATGGCATGTGTTTATTCAGCATTTTTAAATAGCGGTAACATGATTATGCCTTGCTTTGAGTACAGTGAAACATCTTACTGGAAAGAGAATGTATTTAAGGCTGATTCTGCAGAAACTGTTAAGAATTGTCTTATAAATGTAGTTGAAAGCCCTGAAGGTACTGGATACAGCTGCAAGAGATCAGATCTTACAATTGGTGGAAAGACAGGTACTGCAGAGATTAAACAGTCACAGACAGATAAGAATGGTACAGAACTTGGATGGTTTATAGCATTTACACCAGATGTTGATAAGGATAAGGCAGTTCTTATTGTTACAATGATTGAAGATGTAAAGGACAGAGGCGGAAGCGCTTATGTTGTTGGTAAAACAAAGACTATATTAAATCAGTTATATAAATAATATTAAAGATGGTTCCTGATTATTGTCAGGAGCCATTTTAATTTGATAAGAAATTTCTCCAAAATTCCTTATTAAATGTTCTGCCAGGATCACACTGCGAAGGATTAGAATTAGATTAGAAAAACTAATATAACTTGATATTTAAGTCGAATTAATATATAATATTTAATGTGAGGAAAATACAAAATGTGATTTTTTTTAACAGT
>JAILNW010000387.1 GCA_024691145.1 Lachnospiraceae bacterium | reverse complement strand
TTGTCTTGAATAATCATATTTCCTCCTGATTGACTTACGTTTACTCATTGCAATTATATCCTAAATCTTTTCATCAAATCTGAACTAGAAAGCCTTGTTGTCTGAAATTTAACAACTATAATTTACAGTCTTCAATTATTATTTTAGGAACTTTATCCTTTATCTGCTCCATATTGATACACTGTTTTTCTTTTTCCTCATCATCCCCATTAATCTTTGCATTATGATATAAACAATAATATCCATAATACTTAAATTCAGGCTCCTTAGAGTTCACAAGAGGATTGATTATTTTTTCAGGATACAAATCCTCTTCTTTTGCAAATAAAGAAAACTCAACCAGCATAAACAATGCTTCTTCCTCAAGAGCTTCATTTCCACCACTTTTAAGACGTTTATATCTTGTTCCATCAGTATATGTAATTCCTGTTTTCATTTTAGATGGTATTAAGCAAATAAGTCCCATCCCAAATGACATTGCACAAATCATTAACAAAAACAAACTATGATGAAATACACATAAAGCTCCTGCAATTGTTCCCACAACTATAGAAACAATTGGTCCAGCAAGTAAGATTTTTCCCCAGACTTTAATATTATTATCATCATTTTCTTTAGGAAATGTTCCTCCTACACCGCCCCATAGCATCACATTTTTTTCTATTCCAATTTTAATTTTTGAATCAGGAGTTTCTCTGTATATTTTAAATGGTCCCACAACCAGCATACTTAGTTTCCAGCCATGTATCAAACCACAAACAACATGTCCCAATTCATGAGCCAAAGATAATAAGAAAAAACCTATTATCCAGTATATTATTACTCTTCCTACCAACATTATAACTTCCATTTGCATTTCTCCTTTAACTCAAGTACATTCAGCTTTCTTACACTGTATATATCTACATATACAAAGAATTCTTACTATATAAACCAAGAGTCAGGATTCTTCCTGACTCTCTGTTTCTAAAACTTTATAAACATATAAATTAAAAGTGCAATCTGTACAACCATAATAGCTGGCATACCAATTACAAAATACCAGTGTTTAGTCTTGTGTCTGAATACCTTCATGCCAAGAGTGCTTCCAATTCCGCCTCCAAGCAAAGCAAACAAAAACAAAGTAGCTTCTTTAGTTCTCCACTTGTTATTCTTTGCTTTATTCTTATCGATTCCCATAGAAGCGAAACCTACAATACTCATAACAACAAGAACAACTATATAAATCAAAGTAACAGTACTCACGTCTTATCCCCTTTTTTCAGTATTAGTCTTCTTTCTTCTCTTCAACAATCTTAATATGTACATCATCAAGCTGCTTCTGTTCAACAGTTGCAGGAGCACCCATCATAACGTCCATAGCATTCTTATTCATAGGGAATGGTATAATCTCTCTTATACTTTCTTCTCCTGTAATAAGCATAATCATACGGTCAACACCAGGAGCAATACCTGCATGTGGTGGTGCACCATAACAGAATGCATTGTACATAGCAGGGAACTTAGCTTTAACATCCTCTTCACCAAGTCCTACCATGTTAAATGCTTTAATCATAATCTCAGGGTTGTGATTTCTAACAGCACCTGAAGATAACTCAACACCATTACATACAAGGTCATACTGATATGCAAGAATATCAAGAGGCTCCATAGTCTCAAGTGCTTCCATACCGCCCTGTGGCATAGAGAATGGATTATGACAGAACTCTAATTCTCCAGACTCTTCACCTATCTCGTACATAGGGAAATCCACTATCCAGCAGAACTCATAGCAGTCCTTCTTCATATGCTTCTCACTTGCCTGTCCAAGTAATCTTCTAAGAACACCTGCAGTCTTCTGAGCAGCAAGTTTCTTTCCAGCTGTTAAACCAACAAAATCACCTGGTTTAAGATTAAGTGCCTTAATAACCTGATCCTTAATATTAACAAGGAACTTAGATATACCGCCAACAAACTCTCCATTCTCATCAAGTCTGAACCAGAAAGCCTTGTTGCCTGAAGTAACCTCAACATCAGCACAAATCTTATCTATAACTTTTCTAGTAGCCTTAAACTCATCTACTACTATAGCCTTAACAACATTTCCTTCAAATGGACCAAATCCGCATCCACTAAGAACCTCTGTAGCATCTGTAAGTACAAGGTCAATCCTAAGATCTGGCTTATCTGTTCCATATATATCCATAGATTCAAGATACTTAATTCTCTTAAATGGAGTCTTAGAAGCTGTCTTATATACACCATACTTTTCAAATACTGGAGGAAGTACCTTCTCAACTATATCAAATACATCTTCCTGAGTAGCAAAAGCCATCTCCATATCTAACTGATAAAATTCTCCAGGAGAACGGTCAGCTCTCGCATCCTCGTCTCTGAAACATGGAGCTATCTGGAAATATCTGTCAAATCCAGCAGTCATAAGAATCTGCTTAAACTGCTGTGGAGCCTGTGGAAGTGCATAAAACTTTCCAGGGTGATTTCTTGAAGGAACAAGGTAATCTCTTGCACCCTCAGGAGATGAGCAAGTAAGTATAGGAGTTGTTATCTCCATAAAATCAAGCTCTGTCATACGCTGTCTAAGTTCAGCAACAATCTTGCTTCTAAGAACAATCTTCTCCTTAACCTTAGGATTTCTAAGATCAAGATATCTGTACTTAAGTCTTGTATTCTCATCAGCCTCAGTTGACTGATTAATCTCAAATGGCAAAGCATTGTAAGAACATTTTCCTAAAACTTCAATGCTCTCTGGAACAACTTCAATCTCACCTGTTGGAAGCTCTTTGTTCTTGCTTGATCTTTCTCTGACAACACCTGTAACCTTGATAGTTGATTCGTTATTAATACTATCAATAACTTCCATCATCTCTTCATTTTCAATAACAACCTGAGTTGTACCATAAAAGTCCCTGAGAACTAAAAATCCAAGGTTCTTACTTACTTTTCTGATATTCTCATACCAGCCTGCAAGTGTAACTTTCTCCCCTGCATTATCTATTCTTAACTCATTACAATTATGAGTTCTTGATTGTATCATATCTTCACATCCTTAAAAATAATATAAATTTACCAAAGACAATTTTATCATATTTAAATTAATTATTCAACATAACATTAACTATATCAGATAATTTAACCTCTGTCTGTTCATGATTAGCCATATCCTTAATAGTAACCTTGTCCTCTTTAATTTCATTTTCACCAATAATAATAGTCTTTAATGCACCAATCTTATTGGCATATTTCATCTGAGCCTTAACACTTCTGTCCATATAGTCAGTTTCTACAACAAGACCAGCATCTCTTAACTTCTTAACTATCTTGTATGCTTCAATCTTGGCTTCTTTTCCAAGAATACCAACATAAAGATCAATATCAGGCTCCTTCTCAAGCTCTACTCCTTCTTTTTCAAGGAAATAGAGAATTCTTTCAAGTCCGATACCAAATCCTACTGAAGGAATATCCTGTTTCTCATCTATCTCATGAATAAGTCCGTCATATCTTCCGCCTCCACATAAAGTGAAACCTTCTGAATTAACAAACTCAAATACAGTCTTTGTATAATAATCAAGACCTCTTACTATACCTGTATCAATTTCAAATGGAATATTAAGTGCAGTAAGAAGACTCTGAAGTTCTTCAAAATGTTCCTTACATTCCTCATCAAGATACTCTATTGTTCTAGGTGCCTTTTCAACAATTTCCTTACAAGATGGCACTTTACAGTCTATAACTCTAAGAGGATTCTTCTGCATTCTCTCTCTGCATGTTTCACATAACTCTGACTCATGCTTTTTAAGGAAATCAAGAAGTGCATTATTGTATGTCTTTCTGCAGTTTGCACAGCCTATACTGTTGATATGAAGCTTGGCATCCTTTAGTCCAAGGTCATTAATAAATGTGTTAAGAAGTGTTATAATCTCAACCTCTGCAAGTGGACTCTTAGAACCTACAAACTCTACACCAAACTGGTGGTGCTGTCTTAATCTTCCGCTCTGTGGCTGCTCATATCTGAATGCTGGTGTTACATAAAAAAGTTTAGTAGGCTGGCTTTCAGCATACATATTGTTCTCAAGATAAGCTCTCATGGCACCTGCTGTACCTTCAGGCTTAAGAGTAATGCTTCTGTCACCCTTGTCATTAAATGTATACATTTCCTTCTGTACAACATCAGTAGTTTCACCTACACCTCTCTGAAAAAGAACAGTGTGTTCAAATACAGGTGTAATTACTTCATGGATATTGTATCTTTTACATAACTCCCTTGCCTTTTTCTCGATTACAGTACGAATGTGCATATTCTTTCCGTACCAATCCTGTGTTCCTTTTGGTCTTTGTGTAATCATTAATAATCCTCTTTTCTATAATTAATATTATTATCTCTCTTCATCATACTCTTCTAAGCATAACTTAATATACTCATCGATAGTATCCTCATTTTCAAACAGTCCATTATAAACTATATCAGTAAAATCATTATAGTTTACCATATTCTGAAATGCCATAAATATAGCAAGGTCAAAGTTTCTTACCTCTTCTATCATAAGCTCTATAGCTGTATTCATGTCAAATGCAGTTCTGTATGGTCTGTCTGTAACCAGTGCTGCAAACACATCACATGCCCTTAATATTCTGGCACCCTCAGGAATATCCTCATCCTTAAGATTATTAGGATATCCGGAGCCATCATAATTCTCATGATGATAATGAATTGCATCAAGTACATTATCTGAATAACCTTTATCCTTTAAAATCTCATAACTCAGCTTCGAATGAAGCCTTACATACTTCATCTCTTCAATCTCCAGAGAATCGTCTCTTCTCCAGTACAGATATCTGCTAAGTTTCATCTTTCCTATATCATGAAGCAGCCCTGCAACAGACATGTCATAACAAAACTGCTCATCTTTTCCCAATTCCTCAGACAACTTTCTTGCTAGTATACTAACCAGTATTCCATGTTCTATGGCATCCCTAAGGTCTGCTTCAACCTCATGCCTAAACTGGTTATCATCAATATTACCAGAAGATTTCATCATAGTTCGCCCCTTCTTTTAGTAAAAAGTTTGATTTTTTCTCAATCATATCATCAATTCGTGTAATATAATCATTTATGCTCTTAACATTATCAACTCTTGTAATAGTTTTATTCTTATAATCCACAAACTTACATACAGCACCTGCACCAAGTGCAAGTATATTCTGTATTTCCTCCATGATGAGAATATTATATATTCCCTCTTTTCCCACTTTTGAATAACCAATATTTTCAAGATTATCCGTCATATTCTTCTGTCTGTACAAATAATATGGCTCATATCCGTATTCACACAGATAATTTTTTGCATATTCAACAGCATCACTAACATGCTCTGATAACATATCTTTGTATTTATCAATATTCATAGTAAGATTAGATGTTCGCTTCATCGCCAGTGTATGAACTGTTACATTGGCTGGATCAAGCTTCACAATCTTTTCCAAAGTATCCTTTAAAACCTCTGTATCTTCACCTGGCAGTCCAACTATAAGATCCATATTAATAACCTTATGACCTGCCTCTTCAGCCATGTTGCAGGCATCATATATATCCGAGACAGTATGCTTTCTGCCTATTATATCAAGTGTACTCTGACACATGGTCTGAGGGTTTATAGATATTCTGTCGACTTTACATTCCTTTAATACCTTAAGCTTATCCATAGTTATACTGTCCGGTCTTCCTGCTTCAACTGTAAATTCCCTTACAGTTGAAAAATCAAAACATTCTTTTAATTTATCAATTAAGCTTTTTAACTGGCCTGCACTTAATGTAGTTGGGGTTCCTCCTCCTATATAAACTGAAGTCAGGGTTTTATTCTTAAATAGCTTTGAGGTTTGTTCTATCTCTTTAAATAATGCACCAAGATATGGCTCAACATAATCTTTATAAGAATCTGCCGGATATGATGTAAATGAACAATATAGACATCTTGTTGGGCAAAATGGAATTCCAACATAAAGACTGTAACCATTCTTATAATCTATATCCTTTAAAATGCCATATTCTTTTAATGCAATATCACAGGCAAGTTCTGCTCTTTCCAAAGAACAAAGATATGTATCTTTCATAAATTCAATTATATCTTCTTTGCTAATTCCCTGTTCTATTCTTGTAAGAGCAATTTTACTTGGTCTTATGCCTGTTAATGTTCCCCATGGCAAAGTTTTACCAAGTGCTTTCGAAAACATATTGTATAATTCTTTCTTAAGAACATTCTTATAAGCAGCTTTATACAAAAGTTCATCTGTTTCATTAATGCTGACTTCCTTATCTGATGAATCAGCCATATTATCATAGCATAACCTTAATTCAATATTTGAACATGATGTTTGTGCATAAAGATTGTAATCAGCGGAGTTATCCACATAGTCTGCTTCAATTTTCAGATTACCAAAAAAGGCCTGTATCATACTTCTTACATCATATTCATAATCTTTGCAGGAAAGATATACTTTAAACATACTGTTCGCCCTCTAGCCAGCATTCAGAATTTCTTCTTTCATACCCTATGGTTGTTGGCTCACCATGTCCTGGAAATACAATTATATCATCATCTAAAGGTCTTAGTTTTTTATTAATACTTTCTAAAAGTGTTCTGGCACTTCCTGTTGGAAAATCCGTTCTTCCAACACCCAGATTAAAAATTGTATCTCCAGAAAATAATACTTTTTCCTGTTCAAAATAAAAACAAATTGAACCTAAAGTGTGTCCTGGTGTAAATAAAACCTTAAACCTGAAGTCAGAAATACAAACTTCCTGCCCATCTGTAAAGGTTTCATCTACCTTAGCTATATAATCACGTCTGAAGGTCTTTGAACAATTGAGTTCAACATCATTAATTATTTCAAGCTCATCTTTTCCTGCATAAACCTTAATATGATAATTCTCTGCTATCTCATTTACAGCCCTTATATGATCAAAGTGTCCATGAGTAAGCAATATAGCTATAGGTTTTACCTTAAGTTCCTCTATATATTCTATAATTCTTTTATGTTCCTCACCAGGATCAATAATCAGCGCTTCATTACTGTCCTTATTAGTAATTATATAACAATTAGTCCTTATAAATCCAACCTGTATACTTCTTATAATCAGGTTGTTAGCCTCTGTCTGTTGCATTATTTATACCAGCCTTTCTAATTATGGCAACTCCCCTATTATCCCATTGTACGTTCTATATCAATTACTTTATCAACATTACGCAGTTTTCCAACTAAATATGCAAGCTGTGATTTTCCATTAACATCAAAGGCAAGATTAATAGTAAGTATTCCGTTCTTTCCGTATCTTGCATTCATGGAAATAATATCAATCTTATTCTCAGTAAATACCTTAGTTATATCAACAATAACTCCGGCACCACTTTCAGCAAAAATTCTGATTTCTGCTTCAAATAAAGTATCATTAAGATTCTCTTCTGATGCAACCCACTCTGTCTCAGTAAGTCTCTCCCTGTCAAAATCAGAAAGATTCATAATATTTACGCAGTCAGTTCTGTGAATTGTAACACCTCGTCCTCTTGTGATAAATCCAATAATCTCATCACCCGGAACAGGTCCGCAGCACTTTGACATACGTGTTGCAACACCGGACATACCTTTAACAATGACACTTCCCCGCTTGCCCTTTGGCTTTTTATGTTCCTTTTCAGCGTAATCACCCAGTACATCTTCATCAGTAATTGTTTTAATCTTATTCTTATTATATTCATCAAGTAACTTATTAACTACCTGGCCTTCCTTAAGTCCTCCATGACCAATTGCCGCATAAATGGAATCCCAGTCCTTAAAACCGTACTTTGCCATAGCCTTCTGCATATATTCTGGCTTAAGAATATTGCTTGTTACAATATTCTTGGACTTACAGTAGGAAACAAACAAATCACGTCCCTT
Source organism: Lachnospiraceae bacterium (assembly GCA_024691145.1). Lineage (GTDB taxonomy): Bacteria > Bacillota > Clostridia > Lachnospirales > Lachnospiraceae > JAILNW01. Next base: position 4,155 of record JAILNW010000387.1, on the reverse strand, counting down.
TTGTACGTTTTCTTCCTTAAGTTCGGTTTTAAACCACTGGTTAATCTTATTCTTTGCCTGTGTACTTTTTACAAGCTTCAACCAGTCCATGCTAGGTCCTTTAGAGTTCTGAGAAGTCATAATCTCAACTCTGTCACCATTACATATCTTATAGTCAAAAGTTACAAGATTTCCATTAACCCTTGCACCTACCATCTTATTACCAACAGCACTATGAATCGCATATGCAAAATCAATAGGTGTGGAACCTGTAGGAAGGGTCTTTACATCACCATTAGGCGTAAAGCAGTAAACCCACTCTGAAAACAAGTCAAGGTCGCTCTTTAAAAGAGAAAGAAACTCCTTATTGTCTGACATTTCTTTCTGCCACTCAAGAATCTGTCTAAGCCATGCAAGCTTTGCTTCCTCCGTATCCTGAGAGTTCTTGCCATCCTGTGCTTCTTTATATTTCCAATGAGCAGCAATACCATACTCTGCAATACGGTGCATCTCTTCTGTTCTTATCTGAACTTCAAACAGCTGACCGTTGTTTCCAATAAGTGTTGTATGCAAAGACTGATACTTATTCTGTTTAGGCATGGCAATATAATCCTTGATTCTTCCTGGAATAGGAGTATATATCTCATGTATAAGTCCAAGAACCGCATAACAGTCCTTAACATCCTTAACTATAACCCTTACTGCAAATAAGTCGTAAATCTGATCGAGAGTCTTATTCTGATTAACCATTTTCTTATAAATACTAAAGAAATGCTTAACTCTTCCATGTACTCTTCCTTCAATTCCTGCATTCTTAATATATGCAGCAACTTCATCAACAATAGAAGTTATAAATGATTCTCTCTCTTCTTTTCTTATCTTTATCTTGTTACTTAAATCATTATAAACCTCTGGCTCAAGGTACTGAAGTGCAAGGTCATCTAACTCAACTTTAACCTTTGATATACCAAGTCTTTGAGCTAAAGGAGCATATATCTCCATGGTTTCTTTTGATTTTTCTCTTTGTTTTTCAGGCTTCATATGTTCCAAAGTTCTCATATTATGAAGTCTGTCTGCAAGTTTTATAAGAATTACTCTTATATCCTTTGCCATTGCCAAAAACATCTTTCTTAAGTTTTCAGCCTGTATCTCTACTTTATCAGATGAATAATTTAACTGTGTAAGTTTTGTTACACCATCCACCAATAAAGCAATCTCTTCATTAAATTCTCTAGTAATATCTTCGTTAGTCAGTTCTGTATCTTCTACAACATCATGTAAAATTCCCGCAACAATTGTTTCCTTATCAAGCTCCAGTCTGGCAAGAATAATAGCAACTGCCAGAGGATGAATAATATAAGGCTCTCCAGACTTTCTCTTCTGATCTTTATGTGCTTCATCAGCAATTCTGTATGCCTTCTCAATCATGGAAAAATCAGTTGAAGGATGATACTGCCTGATGACTTCTATGAGTTCATCATACAATTCTTCTTTAGTTTTTCCTTTGGTATTATCCTCAAGATAATAACCTTTTCTTTCTGCTATAACTGTACCTTCGAATTGATCCTTTGAATCCATCATAGTATCACCACCTTAAATCTGTAAAAATCATTCACCTTCATACTTAACAATTGATTCTATATTATATCCTTCAAGTCTCTTTCTTCCACCAAGATCAACTAATTCTGTTACGAATACAATCTTTACAATCTCTCCGCCAAGACTTTCTATCATCTTAATCATGGCTTCTATAGTTCCGCCTGTAGCTATAAGGTCGTCAATGATTACTACCTTATCCCCTGGTTTAATGGCATCTTTATGTACTTCAATCTCTGCTTCTCCATACTCAAGAGCATACTTTTCTGAAATTGTTTCTCTAGGAAGTTTTCCTTTCTTTCTTACAGGAACAAATGCCTTATTCATGTTATATGCAACAGGCACTCCAAAAATAAATCCTCTTGACTCTGGTCCAACTACAATATTAAAATCAACATCTCCAATTAACTTCTGGAGTTCGTCAATTGTAAGTTTTAAACCATCCTTGTCCTGTAAAATACCAGTAATGTCCCTGAACATAATTCCTTCCTTTGGAAAATCTGGAATTGTAATAATGTAATCTTCGACTTTTTTCACGTCATTCATCCTCTCTTAAAAATATGTCTATCTGTATTCTTTTATCTGAATCTGTACTGTTCTTCTGCCATTAAACTCATTAATAACAGGATAGTATATTATTGATAATTTTATAACATTATTAAACCCATTATAAAGTTTATTAAGTTCCTCTGATCCAAACTTATCAGTTATATATGTTTCAAATTCCTCTATATCACCAAAATAAATGCCTTCCATAGTTCTTCCATATTCATTGGTTAAGCTGCACTTAAGTACATTGCGGTTTTTTCCAAAAACCTTGGCTTTACTCACAGTCACATTACGTTCAGCAAATATTGGCTTCTCATTATCCTTTCCACATGGTTCGAGTTTTTCAAGTTCATTAATTACATCTTCATTAACATAACCAAATGGAAGTGCTATATCTATGCTTACTTTTGGGATAAGGTCTTCTTCTGTCAAAGTTGTATTATCATTAAGCCTCCTTCTAAGAAGCTCAACATTCTCCATAGGCAAAGATAAACCTGCTGCCATAGGATGTCCTCCGAACTTTGTAAGCAAATCCTTACACCTTGTTAATTCCTCAAAAATGTTATACTGTTCAATAGACCTGCAGGAACCCTTAACAATTCCCTCTCCTTCAGTCAGAACAATAGCTGGTTTATAATACTTTTCCCTTATTCTGCCTGCAATAATTCCGGCAAGACTTTCATGACAATCTTTAAGATATACAACTATTATTTTATCATATATCATATCAGATTCTTCTATCATTTGTAAAGCCTTTTCAAAATTTTCTTTAGTCATATCCTTTCGGGAATCGTTAAGCTCCTTAAGTTCTGTAGCTATGCTGATGGCTTTCTTTTCATCATCACAGCTAAGAAGCTCTATAGCCCTTGTTGCAGATGATAGTCTTCCTGTGGCATTAAGACATGGTCCTATTACAAATCCCAGATGAAAAACATTAAGAGATGTAAGATTATTAACCACATATAATGCTCTTAAACCTTTATTAGAAGTATTAATAAGAGCATAAAGTCCATGCTTTACAATAATCCTGTTTTCTTTTTTTAACTCCATAACATCACATACAGTGGCTATGGCAATATACTCTATATACTTTGTTACATCTTCTTTTTTAAATCCTAGTTTCTTATAAATTGCTTCCACAAGTTTATAGGAAACACTTGCACCACAAAGGTTCTTATATGGATATGCACAATCATCCCTATGTGGATTAACAACTGCCTTTGCCTTAGGTAAAATCTGACGTTTTACTCCATCATTTTCTTCAAATGGAACATCATGATGATCTGTTATGACCATGGTCATGCCAAGTTCCCATGCATATTCTGCCTGTTCTAATGCAGCTATTCCATTATCGCAGGTAAGAATAGTATCTATACCATCATCATATGCTCTTTTAATTATGTCTTTATTAATTCCATATCCATCTTTAATTCTGTCAGGTACACAATAATCCACACATGCTCCTATATTTTTTAAAGCATCATATAAAACAAATGTGGAAACTATGCCATCCACATCATAGTCTCCAACTATTCTTATACGCTTCTTTTCATTTGCCTTTTCAATAATAATGTCCCTTGCCTTATCCATATCTTTCATAAGCAAAGGATCATGCATATCATTTATAGTACCATTAAGATACTCTTCGATATCATTATCTTCTTTAACTCCCCTGTTAACCATTACCCTGGCTATAATTTCACTTACCTTAAATTTCTCAGTAATATGCTGAAAATCTGCAGCCTTATTACTTATAAACCATTTTTTCAAAATTCTTCACCTTTTAACTCTTCTATATGGTACAAAAGTCAAAAGCCGTGAAACTTTTGACTTTTATTCCATATATTAATTTACTCCAAAATAGCTTTCATATATATACATGCCAAGCATTAATTCAAGATCTGACTCACCCTTTAACGGTTCGCTCTTCGAAAGATTCTTAAGCAGGTTATAATACTTGTTGGCCTGCTTCATATTATGCGTTACACATGTCTCATATGCCATCATGATTCTTACAGAACTCATGGTTCC
>JAILNW010000372.1 GCA_024691145.1 Lachnospiraceae bacterium | reverse complement strand
GATAAATCAAATATACGTAATTTAGTTAATGTTGTTAAAATGATTGATAAAGATACGCTGCTAATAAGATATTACAATACGATTATAATATACGACTTAAAAAGTAAAAAATCTGATTGCATTGATCTTAAGGATTATCCAGATATGGAGAGCTTTTTAGATGAAAAAGTAGAATATAATTATTATAATGGCTTTTTGGATGTGTATACTAATGAAATTGGAAGTGAACTTACTGTATATCGTATAGATATGGCTAAAGAAGAAGTTGTTCAGAATAAGACATTTGAATGTGAAATATATTATCCTGAATACTTTGAAGATTATATACTTCTTACAAAAAATGAAAAACATTATATTGTTGATAGGAATACATTGGAAATTAAATTTGATTTTTCTGAGCTTGAAACGGAAAAAGGAAGTATTAACAAGTATACCTCTAGTGGTTACAGGAAAGCAGCTGGTGTGTATATTATAGATAACAAAGCATATTTATTATCAGATAATGGCATAAAGCAAGTTGATTTAGAAAAAGGTGATGTCAGACAATTGCAATGTACAAAGGAAATGAGTATAAAAAGTGTATATTTGCTTGATGACATACTGTACACAGTAACGGAAGATGCTTTGTATAAGATTAATATTAATTCAGATAATATTAGTAAACTAACTGATATTGAAGGAACGATGACTTCTATAGATAAGTTTTATATGTATTCTCATGATAGAGGATATTTGATGTTTAATTATGATAAAGGTGAGTATGAAGGATTTATATTTATTTATAATGAATAATTTCTTTTAACAGAAACAATAGTAATTATATATTGTATAAAATTGTAAAAAGTACTTGAAGTGTAAATAATTATCTGTTATACTATTAACGTTGGAAAGAGGAAGATGTTACAAAAGTGTTAAGTAAGGAAAAAATGAGTCCAAAAGTGTTTTTACTCCAAAACATATGCAAAAATGACCTCTACAGCCCAGGATTCATGCGGGGTCTGAAGAGGGAGCGTAGAAATGGAGAAGACCCGAATAAGGGTATTGACACTTGATGTACCTAAAAATAATGCATTGGCTTGACCAAGGTAGAAATGGAGAAGACCCGAATAAGGGTATTGACACGGATATCATCGGGGTGAAGCACGTCGGTATGAGTCACAGTAGAAATGGAGAAGACCCGAATAAGGGTATTGACACAGTAAGCTTTTTGCGATTTCTATAGCATATTCTTGTAGAAATGGAGAAGACCCGAATAAGGGTATTGACACAGACAGAGCAACAGTAATGATATATAGTTTATCTTGCTGTTGTTCTTTTTTATCCTTGAAAGGAACTTATTTAGATTTTTGAAAATTAGGGATAAATTGGAGAAAGTTCTGTGTTAACGGCAGCAAAATGTTATGAAATGCAAATATTTGTTTTGAAATGCATTTAATAATACCGCGAAGTATGATATTATATACACATAAGATAATTTTTGGGTTTAATAATATATATTTTGCGATAAAAGAAAACATCCATTGAAAAAATACTATGTTACTCCGCATAGTATTTTTTTCTTGTATATTTTACGAATGTAACTTTTATGAAACCGAAAAATGGTTTAATAGTATGTGGTATGTTTAATGAAAGAGGAAGTTTTTATGGGTAAATTAGTGGATGTTTTTGTTAATGGTAAGGATTATTATGTAAAAAAAGAGGAAAGTCTAATTATAAATAATAAAATTGTATATTTGTATCAAACAATATTTTGCGAAGGAGAGTTACAGCTTAATAATTGTGATATTATATACAGTTCTGGTGTTTTGTCTAAAAATCCGGCAATTGTTGCTAAAACAGGTTCAAAAGTTTTAATATCTAACTGTAATATTAAAGAAACAGGTGTTCATAAAAGAAGTTTTCTGTTAGCCGGATATAATTTTTTACTTTCAAAAGAAACGACCTGGAAAAGTAATAAAATTCCAGCAAAGTTAAGTAAAAAGAATATGGAACTTTATCATGAAAATAAGGGAGAAATAAAGAATGCCTATGGTATGCTAAGGAACCAGCCTGATAATAATGATAAGGTAATAAATAACATGGATGATATCGTTATTTCAAATTGTAAGTTTTCTAATGATAAATCACTTTTAGGAAGACTTGCTAATGTTGCACATACAGGTATTCTGAAACCTTATATTGTTCTTGAATGTGGTGGCATAGTTGAAAACTGTGAATTTAACATAGACTTAAAGTGTCCATATGGAATAATACGTGGAACATATAATCCCAGAGTCTATAAAGAACAAAACAAACTAAAGGATCATGTTAAAAGAAAAGGAGAGATAACAGAAGTTTATTATGCTTCTGGT
>JAILNW010000356.1 GCA_024691145.1 Lachnospiraceae bacterium | reverse complement strand
AATACTTATGTTATTATATTATTTGGGCAATCTAAATTATCTATTGATCTACGGTTGTTCAGTCTTTGCTTTTTTATTTATAAATTGGATATTTGTTTTTGTATTGTTTTTCAATGCTAATAATATATTTTACCTTTGATGATGTTTAATGGTGTTGTTTTCATGCACTTTTTTACAGAGAGGGGTATTTAATTTGAACAAAACAAAGAAAAATAAAAAATTGTATAGCAAAGATAAATCTACGAAAGTCGTTTTTGATCGTAACGAAGTTTTTTGCGAAGTATTTAATGAATTTATGTATAATGGAGAAAAAGTACTTATTCCAGATGAACTGATAGATGGTCCGACGGAGTCACAATATAAATCTGTGGCAGGAAATCTTAATAATCAGTATAGGGATGTGTTTAAGTACTTTCATAAACAAGGTTATATAATTGCTGGATGTGGAATTGAAAATCAATCTAGCATAGATTGGTTTATGCCTATAAGAATAATGGGATATGATTATGCATCATATAGAAAGCAGGTAAAAAATTATATTGAAAAAGGAAATTCTAAAGCAATTGACAAATCCGGTGAATCATTAGATAATAAAAGTAATAAAGCTTTTAATAATCGTATTTATCCAGTACTTACGTTGGTTCTTAATTTTAGTGACAGGAGATGGAATGGACCAAAGAGTATTAAAGAACTTGTTGACTGTGATGATGGCAGAGTCCTAAAAAATGTTTCTGATTACAAAATACATGTTATTGATGTTGCATTTTTAGAAGATGAACAGATTGCACAATTTAAGACAATGTTTAAGCATGTGGCACATTTCATGAAGCATAAGAATGATGATTATTATTATCCTCTGGAGGATAAGGTAGATGATACGGAAGCACTGCTTGATTTTATGCAGACATTTGGCGGAGAGGAATATGCAAATGTTAAAGAAGAATACAATAGTTTGGTTAAAGACAAAAATGGAGGTGACAGTATGTCAACAATAATGGAAAAATGGTACAATAAGGGACGAGATGAAGGACTAGATAAAGGAAGAGAAGAAGGAAGAGATGAAGGACGTATTGTTCTTGCATATAATTTATATTGTGAAAATACTATTTCATTAGATATTGCTGCCAGTAAGTGCAACATGACACCAGATGAGTTTTTAAACTATGCTAAAACTCATAATTTGGATGAACAGTAACGAAACATAAATTAATAGTTTAATTAGATTTAGTATTTAAGGAAAATATATATTATGCTTTTAGAATACCATACAAGATTAATATTCAATAAGCAAAGCAACATTAAGAAACAGGGGTTTTTGCACCCCTGTTTTTTCCTATTTTTCCCAAAAGTCTTGACTTATAGGCCTTAAAAGTTATATAATCTAAGTAAGTATTTACAAATTTAGGAAAATGTTACGTGCACAGTAACGACAATGCTATGGAGGCCGGCAATGCAGAAGAATAAAGAAACAGTTAAGAGTGGATATGCAAGAGTTAAAGCGGATGAGACTTTAACTATAATAAATGCCAATAAGGAATTTATAGATATATTTGGCATGGATATCTTACCTGTAAAAAGCGAAGAGAGAGATATTAAACTTGGAGAATTTATAGGAATTGTTAATGTTCCTAAAGTTCAGAGAGAGATTGGTAATAAAAAAAATCTGAATTTTGAAATTACTATAGAAAAAGATCAGAAGTATATTATGCTTCAGTTTGTATATACAGCAGAAGAAGATAATGAAGCACATAGAATATTTGCAATTGTAGCTTCAGACGTAACTGATATGATAAAGATGAATGATACATATGAGCATCAGAAGGATGAGTTATCATACATTTACGATACAGCTGTAAAGGCAACTGCATATGTAAAAAGAGATGAAGAATTCACTGTAATAAGTGCCACAGAAAGCTTTTATAAGATGCTTGGTTATACAGAAAGCGAGTATGAGAAGACACTTAAGAATCAGATAACAAGAATTATCTATGTTCCAGATAAAGAAAATCTTTTAAGAGAAATAAAACTGAATGATAAAAAATATATCATATCCAAAGATGTAAGAATGATAAAGATGGATGGCAATCTTATATGGGTCAATATGAAAATAATTTACGTAGAAACAAAAATCGGTAACAGTAAAAAGAAACCGGTTTACTTTTGCGTGTTCACAGATATTGATGATATAAAGAAAACTGAAATTGAATATAACAAGCAGTCATGGTTTATGGAATTAATATCAGAAAGCATGGCAGGAGGAACAAAGATAACATATGATGATAAGAAGAATACATTTGCATATGTTGGAAAGGACCTTCTTAACTTCCTTGGATACTCTGAAGATGACTTTATGACTGCAACAAACGGCAACATGCACGACATGATTTACGAAGAAGATGTGGATGAGGCTCTTGAAGTTATGAACCAGTGGTTTATGGACGGAAACTACTACGAGATAGAGTACCGAGTTAAGAGAAAAGATGGCTCACTTATATGGGTTCTTGATAAAGGTAACAAGATTACCAATGAAAATGGAGAAAAAGTCTGTGTCAGCCTTATAGTTGATATGGATAACACAAGAAAAATCATAGACAAACTGGAGCATTCCAATAACGAAATGAAAAAACTCCAGAATTCTATACCTGGATGCCTTGGAAAAGTTGTACTTTTAAAGGAATATATGTATGTGCTTTCAGGAAATGACTCATTTTACGAGGTTCTTAATATCGATGTAAATGAACATAAACATAAATATAAGATAGATTACTCAGCTGTAAATCTTAATGAACAGGTTATACATGAAACAGTACTTACAAATCAGGAGACATTTTATCATGAATACCACGACAGCAGAACAAATAAGTGGTACATGATTAATGGAACAAACTCAGGAGAAATGTACGAAGATAAGTATCCTATTTACTTCGTAACAATTATAGATATTTCGCTTCAGAAGGAGTCAGTATACCAGGTACAGGTAAGCCAGGAAAAATACCAGATAATATCAGAACTTTCTGAGGATATTGTATTTGAATACGACTGCCGTACAGACATAATGGTTTACTCAGACAAGTACAAACAGGTATTTGGATGGGAAAACATTTGCTGTAACGTAAGGGAAATGCTTTCCGACAAACAGTTTAACAGAGACAGAATATTTATTGACTATACAGACATGTTTGAAACACTCTTTAACGGTGGAGATAGATATAATGGAGAAGTTTATCTTACTGACTGCCAGGGTGAGAAGAAGTGGTACTCAATAACTGCAACTGGCATGAAGGGAGACAGCGGAGACATATTTAAGATAATCGGTGCCCTTCGTAACATAGATAAACAAAAACGTGAGCAGCAGAAGTTATTTGACCAGTCAAGAATTGACTCCATGACAAAGCTTCTTAATAAAATGGCAACAGAAGAAGAGATTAATAAAAAAATACAGGAAGTACAGCCAGGTAACATAGGTGTCCTTATGATGATTGACATTGACAACTTTAAAACTGTTAATGACGTACAGGGACATCTTGTTGGAGACTCTGTAATTACAAAGATTGCAGGCATGTTAAAGAGAACCTTCCGTAGTGAGGATGTTATAGGACGTGTAGGTGGAGATGAGTTCCAGGTTTACATGTCTAGCGTTCTTGACAGCAAGGTTGCCTATGAAAAAGCAGAACATATCTGCAAAACTGTGAAGAAATTATTTGAAGGCTCAGAACTTGATGGAAAGGTCACAGTAAGTATAGGTGCTGTATGCGTTGACAAGCCTGTAAAATACAAAGAGATTTACCAGAAGGCTGATATTGCATTATACAGTGCAAAGGAAAATGGAAAAGACAGATATGAAATATTTGGACAGATAAGCAAGGTTGAAAGAATACTTCAGAAAAAAGAAGTTGTTACTGAGGAATCAGTAAATATCAACAATAACCTTATAATCAATACTATTGATATATTATTCAGCAAAAAGAGAATGGAAGATAATATCAACAATGTATTTGAATATATAGGATATGCATTCCAGATAGATAAGATTGCAATATATGAAATAAATAAAGAAAAAACACTTTATTCCACAAGATTTGAGTGGGTAAATGGTGCAGAAAAGATAGAAAAAAGAGAAGAGCAGACAATACCAGCCCAGAACTTTGTGGTACTTACAGGCGGCATGAACCAGGATGTTTACTACTGCGGAGACATTAATGACCTTCCAGAGGGACAGAGAATATACTTTGCCCAAAGAGGAGTCGTGGCACTTCTTCAGTGTAACATGATATTTGAAGGCAAGGTTGTAGGATATATTAACTTCTGCGAAGAAGGATTTAAGAAAGTCTGGAACCAGCAGGAAATCGCAACACTTGTTGTAATTGCAAAACTTGTAAGTGAATTTGTCATAAGAGGACGTAATGGTGTTGTTCTTCAGAAGGAAAATAAAGAAAAGAAATTTGCCATTGCCATGAGGGAAAGCTGTGAGTACCTTCTTGATATTAACGTGGCAAATGGTAATTACGACCTTTACTATCCTGAAAAGGACGGTCTTAACAGCTACCTTAACAGAGGAAATTATGATGACTGGCTTATTGAAGAGGTTGTGCCGGACATTGCACCAGAGTATGCTAACCAGTTTATGGACACATTCCTTATGCCAACAATGATGAGAAGATTTGCATCAGGCACAACAGAGATTACAATGGACTACCTTAGCTACAAGGATGGTGTTCCAAAGTGGTACAGAAGAACAGCTGTTATGATAACTAACGATGACAGAACAAGAAGTATCGTTATTTATATTAATAACATTGATGAATATAAGAGAAGAGAAGAAGAAAAAGAATATATAGAGAAGCAGATTCTACGTAACCATCTTGCAATACAGAACAGTTACGAAGCAATACTAGAAATTGAGATAATATCATGTAAAGCAAAGCTTGCCTTTAACCATGATGACTTTAATATTGATTTTAATGTTGAAGAGGGCAATATATTTACACAGCTTGAGCTTTACAAGGATACACATATTCACCCTGAGGATATGATTACATTCAGCGAATTCTACAAGTACAGCAATGTTGTTGACTTCTATAAGAGTGAAGAAAGTAAGATTAGTGCAGAGTACAGAAGAAGAAATGCTGATGGAAGCTATTCATGGGTAAATGCCACATTTGCAAGAATTGTTGATAACAAGAGACTTGACAAGGTTGTTATCCTCATGATTAAGAGAATTGCAGAAAGCAAGGATAAGGATGATAAGAAACTTCTTGGAATCAGCAAGTACCTTAGCGATAAGAGTAAGGAGGAACTTCAGTACAGAGCAGAGTATGATGCCCTTACAGGAATTCATAATATACAGACATTCTATGAAGAAACATCTGCAATGCTAGATGAAAATAAGGACAAACAGTATGCTTTAATAAGAATTGATATTGATAAATTCAAACTTATTAATGACCTTTATGGATTTGAAGAGGGAAACAATGTTCTTAAGCATGTGGCAAAGGTTATAGCTTCTGTAATTGATAATGAAAATGATACAATCGGAAGATTATCAGGTGACGTATTCTACATGTGCATGAAGTTTGAGAATATTGATGAAATTACAAGAAGAATTAAAACTGTAACAGAAAAGATTACAGAATATAATCCTAAGTATAGCATATCTGTTTACTTTGGTATTAATATTGTTGAGGATTACAAGGTGGATATTACAGTACAGTGCGACTGGGCAAATCTTGCACTTAAGACAATTAAGGGCAACAAGATGGTTAACTACGCTATGTATGACAACAAGCTTAGAAAGAGCCTTCTTGATGAAAGAAAGTTTGAAAGTGAGATGGAAAGAGCACTTTCACTTAACCAGTTTGAAATGTACCTGCAGCCTCAGTATGATATAGCTTCATCTAAGATTGTGGCAGCAGAAGCACTTGTAAGATGGAACTATCCAGACGAAGGAATACTTGCACCATACAGATTCATACCTATTTTTGAAAAGAACGGATTTATAGTAAAACTTGATGAATTTATATGGGAAGAAGCATGTAAGACACTTCATAAATGGATTGAAAGCGGAAAAGAACCAATACCTGTATCTGTAAACGTTTCAAGAATACATATTTACGATAATGAGCTTTGCGACAAGCTTATTAACTTAACAGCAAAGTATAACATACCACATCATTTGCTTGAACTGGAACTTACAGAAAGCGTATACTTCGATGATGCAGACACATTAAACCGCATACTTAGAAAACTTAAAAACTTAGGCTTTGTAATAGCAATGGATGACTTCGGCTCAGCCTACTCATCACTTAACATGCTTGAAAACATACCTATAGATATACTTAAACTTGACAGGGAGCTTTTACAGAAGGCAGACAACTCTGATCAGGGACAAACTATAGTTAAATATATAGTTGCCATGGCAAAACAGCTTAAACTCAAAGTTGTTGCAGAGGGTGTTGAAAATGTAGACCAGGCGGTACTTTTACTTAAGTCAAGCTGCTATATAGCACAGGGATTCTTCTATTCAAAACCTATGCCTCTTGATAAGTTTGAGAATATAGCATATAACAAGAGAACAATGATGAAGATAGATAAGAAGATAAAAGACTATCTTAACAGAAAGAAGGATTATGCTAATATAGTAAATGAAAAGAGCGATAAGAGAAACAGAGAAGAGCTTTTAAACTCTGTAGCCACATTTGATGAAGTAGACTCTATGAGACATTACTATACAGACATAATAGATAAATACAGAGCCCTTATAATAAAGACAAATAATCTTTTAATTGAAGTTGATAATAACAGCGGAAAAGTAAAAAGATATGATAACTTTGATATGGCCCTCTTATTTGAGGATTATGAACCTAAAAAGTATAAAGACTTTGTAGCATATGTAACTGAAAGATGCCATGAAGAGGATGAGGATGACCTTAAGGATATGTTAAATGAAGATAATCTTCAGAGCCTTATTGATGACAAGAAGAGCGATGAGGCAATAACAGTAAGGGTTAAGAATAATAATGAGGAATATGAAAAAATACAAATATCCATTATTGTTATAGATAATGGAAAGGGCAAACTTAAGAATACACTTATACACATATTAAGATTGAAGTAGGTGAATGTATGGCAAAAAAAGAGATGCTTAATGCAGATGAAATAGCATTTTTCTGCACACAGGTTAGTATTATACTTAATTCAGGGGTTTCATTACATGACGGAATGGATGTACTTTCAGATGATACAGACAATCCAAAGGCCAAGGCTTTAGTATCAAGAATAGCCAAAGTACTTAATGATGAAAAGCCATTTTACCAGGCACTTGAGGAAGTTGAGGTTTTTCCTTCTTACGTTATAAACATGGTAAGAATCGGAGAACTTACAGGACGACTTGAAGAGGTATTTAAGGGACTTGCTGATTATTATGAGAATGAAAGTGCCCTTTCCAAAGCCGTTAAGAATGCAATATTCCAGCCTTTAGTACTGCTTCTTATGATGTTTGCAGTTATGGCGGTACTTGTAATTAAGGTAATACCGGTATTCTCTAAAATATTTAAGAGATTTGACGTACAGATAGGACAAGAGGTGAATAATACAATTAAGTTTGCAACTACCACAGGAATGGTGGCACTTATAATACTTATTGCAATTATTGCAGTTGTCCTTGCACTTATACTTACAACAAGTACACCAAAGGGAAAGAAAGCCCTTACAAACTTCTTTGCAAACTTTGCACTTACAAGAAGCATATTTGAAAAGTTCTCACTTGCAAAGTTCTGCAGAGCCATGACTCTTATGGTTAAAAGTGGTGTTGATACAACACAGTCAATCGAATATGCACAGATGCTTATAACTAATAAGCTTTTACTTAAAAAAATCAAGAACTGCCATACAAGGCTTGTGGAAAATGAAGGATTTGTGGAAAGTATTTCGGAAGAAAAAATCTTTCCAGGTATGTTTAACCAGATTCTTAAGGTTTCATACCGCTCAGGTGCTTACGAAAGCGCCTGGGAGAAAATCTCTTCTACTTACGACGAAGAAGTAAATGAAACACTTTACAGATTCGTTGTTCTTATAGAGCCTGTAATGGTTGCCATAATAACTGTAATAATCGGCATAATACTTGTATCTGTACTGCTTCCACTTATGGGAATAATGAGCAGTGTAGGATGATACAGTGATGTGGAGGAATTGTTATGAAAAACATCTGGTATCAGAAAAAAGAAACAGGGATTAATGGAAAAGTATTATTTTCCATACTGATGCTTACAGTTGTTATTATATGGGCATTGTATGGAATCAATATAGCAAAGGTTGCCAATAAGGAGCAGGAGAAGATACAGATGACGGAAAACCTTAACCGTGCTGTGGCTCTTTGTTACTCCATAGAAGGCATGTATCCGCCGGATATAGATTATCTTGTTGATAACTACGGCGTTAATATTGACAGTGATAAATATATTGTAAAATATGATATATTTGCTTCTAACTATAAACCTAAGATTACAGTTATAGAAATTGGAGAATAGAATGTCTAAATTAACTTTTAAAAAGGATGCAAATACTTATATATCAGTTATATGCA
>JAILNW010000355.1 GCA_024691145.1 Lachnospiraceae bacterium | reverse complement strand
TATACTTATTAATCATGTTTACACCAGCTTTCGTCTTTTTTATTATTCTTCTGATGCATTATCTTCAGATTCATTATCTATAATATTATCATCTATCTCACTGTCTGAAACTGCAGGCAATCTTTTCTTTATTATTTCCTTTATTAATAAAAGATCGCTTATGCATAATGCGGTTGTTGCAAACAAACATATATTAGATAATACACTTTCTCTTTTATACATAGCCCTTGTAGTAAAATGCTTATATGGAACAGTTAGTGTCCATACTTCACTGGCAACCAGTGATATCAGCCCAATTACAAGTATAATTAATAAAAATTGTAATTTTTTATTATTTTTCAAAAAAACACATCCTTCCAATTACCTTATTCCCAAATACAATATTTCCCTATATTATTATAACTACTAACAATGATAAAATCAAGCAAATTATTTCCACTTTAGTTTTTGTACAATAATGACCTGAAAATCGTACAATTCTAGCATAAAACATAATAGAGCATAAAACTTGTACAATTCTAGCATTTTCATATACATAATTACTAAAGTTTTTTTTAATAATTGTTAAAAATATCAATGTTAAAATTTGTGGTTTCGTGATAAAATAAATTTAGTTTAATATTTGAGATTGTTGGCTTAATCTTTTTGGAAAGTTATTATTAAAGGAAATTTATGTGTTTTTAATGGAGGAATTTATATGAAATTCAAAAAGAAAAAATTAATATCTCTTGGAACTTTTTTAGTTGTTGTTTTACTGACATCATTTGCAGGTTACTCATTAGCTGGTTCTAATGAAAATGTAACACTTACTAATTCACCTGCTCTTTTTCTTAGTGTTAGAAACGGATATAATGGTGGTGAAAAGGGACCTATCCAGATTGTTAAGGGTACCTTGAAAAAATCATCAAACGACACAAAAGAAGCTTATCTTATCATGCTTTCTGGAACAGAATTCGTAAATGGACAGGCAACAGGCATTGTTACAGATCTTATGGTTGGATTTAATCAGGATAATGATTATCTTAAAGCGGTAGTTAGTGCTGTAAGTGAAGCAGTACCTAAAGATTCTAATCTTATTATTGCTGGACATAGTCTCGGAGGTATGGTTGCCCAGCAGTTATCTGGTAACAAAACAATAAAAAAGAATTACAACATATTAAACGTAATCGCATTTGGTTCACCTCTTATTAATCCAATTGGACGTGAAGGAACAATTAAAAGACTTGGAGATAAAGCAGACCTTGTTCCTTATTTAAGTGCATCTGGTTTATATCTTCCTATCTGGCAGATTGTAGGACTTAACAGGGAAGACGGAGGTTATACTGACTCGAAGAAAGCACATTCTGAATCTTATGCAAGAGAAGATGTTTGGGGCAATTATGATGTACTTGGAATAAAAAATGGTTCTGCTTCATTTTCATATGATGAAACAACTATTACATATTATAAAGCACCATCAAGTATTTTCCCAGACAGCAATTATTAATAAACTACCCCTGGTGAATAATATAATTTTGAGGAGTTCAACCTTTAGATAATAAGAGACTATATGTAAACTGGTACATATATGTCTCTTATTATTTTTCCATTTATTTCCATTAATTTTTCTGTTGAATATTATCGATTTTTGTCGTATAATAATGTTGTTTAATAATCATTTTTTTTGAGTTACTATTTTGAGAAGGGGGATAGGGTGACTGGCTGACCAAAGCTATTCACTAACAATATGTCGAATAAAGTTAACACATTAGGTATTGATATTGGGTCAACTACCGTAAAAGTTGCAGTCCTTGATACTAATCATAAGGTGCTGTTTTCAGATTATAAGAGACACTATGCTAATATACAGGAAACCCTAGCCGATATAATAAAGGATGCTTATAAAAAATTAGGTAATCTTTCATTTGCACCGGTTATTACTGGATCCGGTGGTCTTACATTATCAAAACACCTTTCTATTCCATTTGTACAGGAAGTTGTTGCGGTTGCTACTGCATTGACAGATTATGCACCACAGACTGATGTTGCAATTGAATTAGGTGGTGAAGATGCTAAAATCATTTATTTTACTAATGGTATAGAACAAAGAATGAATGGAATATGTGCCGGTGGTACAGGTTCATTTATTGATCAGATGGCTTCTTTATTAAAGACCGATGCTTCTGGTCTTAATGAGTATGCAAAAGAATATAAAGCTATATACCCTATCGCAGCAAGATGTGGTGTATTTGCTAAAACTGATATACAGCCACTTATTAACGAAGGCGCTACAAAGCCTGACTTGTCAGCTTCTATTTTTCAGGCAGTTGTAAACCAGACTATAAGCGGTCTTGCTTGCGGAAAACCTATTAAGGGTCATGTGGCATTCTTGGGAGGACCTCTGCATTTCCTTACAGAGTTAAAGCAGGCATTTATAAGAACTTTGAATCTTGATGATGAGCATATTATTGCTCCAGATCATTCTCACCTTTTTGCAGCTATAGGTTCAGCCCTTAATGCAGATGAGAATGTTACAACTTCTTTTAAGTCTCTTAGTGAAAAACTTTCATCTAATATTAAGATGGAGTTTGAAGTTGCCAGAATGGAACCATTATTTGAATCTGAAGAAGATTATGAGAAGTTCGTTAATAAACATGAGAATCATAATGTTATAAAAGGCGATATTACTTCTTACGAGGGTAACTGCTATCTTGGTATAGATGCAGGTTCAACAACAACTAAGGTTGCTCTTGTTGGTGAAGATGGAGCTCTTTTATATTCATTCTATAGTAACAATAACGGAAGCCCTCTTAAGACAACTATTAAGGCTATTAAAGAGATTTATTCCATGCTTCCAGACAGTGCAACTATTGTACGTTCATGTTCTACAGGATATGGAGAAGCTTTAATTAAGGCAGCTCTTATGCTTGATGAAGGTGAAGTTGAAACTGTTGCACATTATTATGCTGCTTCTTTCTTCGATCCAGCCGTTGACTGTATACTTGATATCGGCGGACAGGATATGAAGTGTATTAAGATTAAGAATAACTCTGTTGACAACGTACAGCTTAATGAAGCATGTTCTTCAGGCTGTGGTTCATTTATAGAAACATTTGCAAAGTCACTTAACTATTCAGTTGCAGATTTTGCGAAAATTGCACTTTTTGCAAAGAATCCTATTGACCTTGGTACAAGATGTACTGTATTCATGAATTCCAAAGTTAAGCAGGCGCAGAAGGAAGGTGCTGGTGTTGATGATATATCTTCAGGACTTGCATATTCCGTTATTAAGAATGCATTATATAAAGTTATAAAGATTACTGACCCTTCTGACCTTGGTAACCATATAGTTGTACAGGGTGGTACTTTCTATAATGATGCAGTTCTTAGAAGTTTTGAGAAGATTTCAGGCTGTGATGCTGTAAGACCTGATATAGCAGGTATCATGGGTGCATTTGGTGCGGCTCTTATTGCAAGAGATCACTACTCACCTGAATTAGAAACAACTATGCTTTCTATTGAGAAGATTAATGCTCTCCAGTTTGAAACATCACTTGCCCGTTGTAAAGGCTGTACAAACAGCTGTCTTCTTACAATTAACAAGTTCTCTGGAGGAAGAAGATTTATCTCCGGTAACCGTTGTGAGCGTGGACTTGGTAACGAATCAGCTAAAGAAGATATTCCAAACTTATTCGCATATAAGAATAAGATAACATTTGATTATAAGCCTTTAGAAGTTACTGAAGCTCCTAGAGGTGTTGTTGGTATACCAAGAACACTTAATATGTATGAGAATTATCCATTCTGGTTTACATTCTTTACTTCCTTAGGATACAGGGTTGTATTGTCACCAGAATCTAATAAGAAAATATATGAATTAGGAATTGACTCTATTCCAAGTGAATCAGAGTGCTATCCTGCAAAGCTTGTTCATGGTCATATTACATGGCTTATTAAGCAAGGTGTTAAATATATCTTCTATCCTTGTGTAGCTTATGAAAGAATTGAAGATAAAAAGGCAGGCAATCATTACAACTGCCCTATCGTAACATCATATGGTGAAAATATTAAGAACAATGTAGAAGCAATTAAGGAAAATAATGTGCTTTTTGAAAATCCTTTCATTTCATTTGAAAGTGAAAAGATAATTACAGAAAGACTTGTAGAGGAATTTAATAAAAATCATAATATTCCTATGAGTGAAATTTGTAAAGCTGCTTCTAATGCTTACGACGAACTTCTTTCAGTAAGGGACAAGATACGTAAAAAGGGTGAGGAAACTCTTAAGTATCTTGAAGAAACAGGTAAGAAGGGTGTTGTTCTTGCCGGAAGACCATATCATATTGATCCAGAGATTAATCATGGTATTCCTCAGCTTCTTACAAGTTATGGTGTTGCAGTATTAACAGAAGACAGTATTGCCCATCTTGGTAATGTTCAGAGACCGCTTATCGTTATGGATCAGTGGATGTATCATTCAAGACTTTATGCGGCAGCAGACTTTGTATCTAAGCAGAAGAATCTAGAGATGATTCAGCTTAACTCATTTGGCTGTGGTCTTGACGCAGTTACAACTGACCAGGTTAATGACATACTTACATCTACAGGTAAGATTTATACTGTACTTAAGATTGATGAAGTTAATAATCTTGGTGCTGCCAAGATTCGTATACGTTCTCTTCTTTCAGCTGTAAAAGACAGAGAGCATAAGCATATAGATTTAATTGAAGATAATAAATATATTCATGAAAGAAAAATATTTACTAAAGAAATGAGAAAGTACTACACTATTCTCTGCCCTCAGATGTCACCTATACACTTTGATTTACTTGAACCTGTATTTAATTCTGAAGGCTACAATCTTTGTGTACTTAATGATGTTGACAAGACTTCTCTTGATGCAGGATTAAAGTATGTTAATAACGATGCTTGCTATCCTTCGCTTCTTGTTGTTGGACAGATTATGCATGCATTACAGTCTGGAAAATATGATATTAATCAGACTGCAGTACTTATTACTCAGACAGGTGGCGGATGCCGTGCAACAAACTACATAGGATTTATAAGACGTGCCCTTGAAAAGGCAGGTTTATCACAGGTTCCTGTTATTTCATTAAGTTTTAGCGGAATTGAGAAGAATCCTGGATTTAAGATAAGTTTATCATTATTCACAAAAGCAATGCAGGCTTTACTTTATGGAGATTTATTCATGAGAGTTTTATATGCAACCAGACCTTATGAAGCAATTCCAGGTACAGCTAATGCTTTATATGAAAAGTGGAGAGCAATATGCAAAGAAGACCTAACTAAGGTAAGCACTAAGAAGTTTAAGGAAAATGTAAAAAATATAGTTCATGACTTTGATACTCTTGAAAGAAATAATGTTAAGAAACCTAGAGTTGGTATAGTTGGTGAGATTCTTGTTAAGTTCCATCCGGCAGCTAACAATTATCTTGTGGATCTTCTTGAAGCAGAAGGTGCCGAAGCAGTTATGCCTGACTTAATGGACTTCTTATTATACTGCTGCTATGATGCAAAGTATAAACATATTTACTTTAAGAAGAGCAAAACAAGTGAGATACTTAATATGTCATTTGTTAAGATTATATACCGAATGAGACAGCCTATGCACGATGCATTAAAAGAAAGCAAACACTTCACAGCTCCTGCAAAGATTGAGGATCTTGGTGAGTACGCTTCCAAGTTTGTTTCTCTTGGTAATCAGACAGGTGAAGGCTGGTTCCTTACAGGAGAGATGATTGAGCTTATACATTCAGGTGCAACTAATATCGTTTGTGCGCAGCCATTTGCATGTCTGCCTAACCATATAGTTGGAAAAGGTGTAATTAAGTCATTAAGACAGGAATTCCCTTCTGCCAATATTGTTGCAGTTGACTACGATCCTGGTGCCAGTGAAGTTAACCAGCTTAACAGAATTAAGCTGATGCTTTCAACAGCACAGAAGAATCTTAAAACAGAAGAATATAATGAAGCAATGGTTGTAGAAGAGGAAAAAAAAGAAGATAATTCTTCAAAGACAGCATAAAAACAGTGGCTGGTGATTTCACCAGCCACATTTTTTACTCTGAATATATCTTATACTGTCCTTTTCCAGCATTCTTAACGCTATACAAAGCCTTGTCTGCACATTTCATAGCTTCATTTACTCCTTTTACACTGCTGACATTAATAGGAGCAATACCTATAGAGCACGTTAGTTTCAGACTTTCATCAATATCAAGTTTATACCCCGCTTTATTTTCAATCTGATAGTTCATATCATGCCTAAGTTTCTTATATATGCGTTCAGCAATCATTTCACTATAATCAAGGTCCTTGTCGCCAAGAATCAGAAGAAATTCATCTCCTCCATATCTTACAGCAAAGTCATCTCCCACTTCACAGTTAAGAAGTATCTTTGCAAATTCGACTAAAATCATATCACCCATGTCATGTCCAAAGTTATCATTATAATACTTGAAATTATCAAGATCAAAGTACATAATAACTGATCTGTTGTAGTCCTTTGCACATAACTCTTTCACATTGCTTACATATCCCTGTCTGTTGTAAAGTCCTGTAAGCATATCTCTTGTTGCCATATCCTTTAATTTGTTATTGGCACTCTTAATCTCTTCGTCAGACTCAATTCTCCATACCGCATCTATGAACTGGCCAAATACAATTTTTACAACCTGCAATACTTTTGAATTAACCCTTATTTTATTACTTGCGAAGGTACTATTTGTATATGCATATCCCAGCAGGTAATAATTAACATCATTAAGAGTTTTGTAAGGCACACCTAATATTGTCATAAAACTATTTGACTCAAGTATATCTATTATTTTCTTCTGCTCTGGAAGAACACCGTCATATTTGTTAATCATAAATGCTGGTATTTCTGCATTTATAATATCATTAATACATTCTAAATCTTCTGCTTTAAACTTAATATCAGCATTAGAAAATACAACATCAACAATACCCTTCTCAATTGAAAAGCAGTAAATACCATCAAGGAAAAAGCTGTTCTTTATAGTCATTATACTCTTTTCAAACAAATCAAAGGTTGATTTATCAAACTGATTAAGTATATTCTGCCAAGAAAACAAAAAGTTAATGTCTCTGTTTTCACTATAATACT
>JAILNW010000339.1 GCA_024691145.1 Lachnospiraceae bacterium | reverse complement strand
TATGATTTAGATTCTGATTATGCATATTAATGATTTTTAAAGAGAAAAAAGATAAATAATAAGAATCCTTAAAGGTTTATGCCGATAAGGATTCTTATTTTATGGGATTTTTTCACAGGCCCAAATTATTTTTTACTTGTTTTATATCTTTTTATAACCTTAAGTCTTGTAAATTCTTCACGTTCTTTTTCTTCAAGAGCATTAGTTATAACTGTAGTAA
Source organism: Lachnospiraceae bacterium (assembly GCA_024691145.1). Classification (GTDB taxonomy): domain Bacteria; phylum Bacillota; class Clostridia; order Lachnospirales; family Lachnospiraceae; genus JAILNW01. Next base: position 7,222 of record JAILNW010000339.1, on the reverse strand, counting down.
GATCCGTATAAAAAGGAATTGTAATGTTTTTAAGGGCATTAGCTCTTTTTTGAGTTTTCTTTATACTGTTTGCAAGTCTGTAAGCACTGCATTCAACAGTAGATAATTTAACAATAAGTTCTTTTACCTTAAGAAACTTTGATGCAGCTTCATCAAGTGATAACTTTGTTCCTTTAAGATTGTAACCAGGAAGTGACGAAGCAACATTATCAAATTCAACAAGAGGAATTTCAGTACCCATTATACTTCTTGTTTTAATGGTTATTGAATTCTCTTCAGGAATAAGTTTGCTTAACTGGTCAACATTATAAATTCCCATCTCGATATTGGCTTTTTGAAGAGCTGCATATGCTTCTGAAAATGTAGTATCAATCTCTGACTGGATATCCTTTGCAGTATCAATCAGATCCATAAGTTCCCTTATAAGAATATTACGCTTCTTATCCATAAGTTCATATCCCTGTTTTGATAAAGCAAGGGAGTTCTTTGCAAGTATAAGGTTACCTTTAGTAGGAAATGTATTAGGATTCATAATGCACCTTCCTTACTATTTATAATACTTATCAAGAATCTTTGTATCAATACGGTCAAGTTCTTCACGAGGAAGCATCTTAAGAAGATCCCATCCTTTATTAAGAGTATCAATAATATTACGATTCTCATCTTTTCCCTGTGCGAGAAATGTTGTTTCAAGGGCAGTACCAAAGGCAAGATACTTTTTATCAAGAGGTGATAATTCGTCTTCACCTATAACGCTTGCCAAGGCTCTTGCTTCACCAACATGTGCGTAAGAAGAGAACAGCTGGTTAGCAAGATCCTGGTGATCTTCTCTTGTATATCCTTCACCAATACCATCTTTCATAAGACGTGAAAGAGAAGGAAGAATATTAATTGGAGGATAAATAGCCTTCTGATGTAATGCACGGTCAAGAACTATCTGTCCCTCTGTAATGTAACCTGTTAAGTCAGGAATTGGATGAGTAATATCATCGTTAGGCATTGTAAGGATTGGAATCTGAGTAACAGAACCCGTAGAACCCTTTACTATACCAGCTCTTTCATAAATAGTTGCAAGCTCACTATAAAGGTATCCAGGATAACCCTTTCTACTTGGAATCTCACCCTTTGAAGATGAAACTTCACGCATGGCTTCTGCAAATGAAGTCATATCAGTAAGTACAACAAGTATATGCATACCCTTTTCAAATGCAAGATACTCTGCAGCTGTAAGAGCAACCTTAGGTGTAATAAGTCTTTCAACAACAGGGTCATTGGCAAGATTCATAAACATAACAACGTGTGAACTTGCACCACTGTCTTCAAATGTTTTCTTGAAGAATTCTGCAACATCATGCTTAAGACCCATGGCACCAAATACAATGGCAAATTCTTCATCAGAATCTGCTCCAAGTGAAGCCTGCTTAACAATCTGAGCCGCAAGCTGGTCATGAGGAAGACCATTTCCTGAGAATATAGGTAACTTCTGTCCTCTGATTAAAGTAGTAAGTGCATCTATTGCAGAAATACCTGTCTGAATGAAGTTACGAGGATATTCTCTTTCACAAGGGTTAAGTGGAAGACCATTAATATCCCTTTTACATTCAGGAACTATGCTTCCAAGTCCATCTATAGGCTGTCCTATACCGTTAAATACACGGCCAAGAATATCTTCTGAAAGAGCAAGTTCAAGAGGATGACCTGTAAGTCTTGTTCTTGTATTTTTAAGGGACATATCATCAGTACCTTCAAATACCTGAATAACAGCTTTGTCTTCATATATTTCAACAATACGTCCAAGTTTCTTTTTATTGTTTTCTACAACAAGTTCAACAATTTCATCATAAGCAGCATTTTCAACTCCCTCAAGTGCTATAAGAGGTCCGTTGATTTCGCTAAGTCCTAAATATTCAATAGACATGATTCATCCTCCTTTCTATGCGTTTGTTGCAATTAATCTGTTGTAATATTCATCAATTGCTTTTTTATAATCGTCGAATTTTTCAAGTTCATCATTTGCCACATCATATTTGATTGAAATTATTTTATCAAATATAGCATCTTCACGAAGAAGAGACATTGGCATGCTCATTGCCACAAGTTTTTTACAACGGTCGTATAAGTAAAGAATAACTTCCATCATTTTCATCTGTTTTTCCATAGGAACGTAAGTATCTGATGGATGGTATGCATTCTGCTGAACAAAACCAAGCCTTATTACTCTGGCAATTTCAAGAATAAGTTTCTGGTCGTCAGGAAGAACGTCACTACCGATAAGTTTTACAATTTCGTTTAACTGGCTCTCCTGAGTAAGAAGAGAAAGTATCTGATTACGATAGTTAACAAATTCTTTACCAACATTAGTAGTATACCAGTTACTTAAGTCTGAAACATACTCGCTGTAGCTTGTAAGCCACTGAATTGCAGGGAAATGTCTTGCGTAGGCAAGTGACTTATCAAGAGCCCAGAAACAACGTACGAAACGTTTTGTGTTCTGTGTAACAGGTTCTGAAAAATCTCCACCCTGAGGAGATACAGCACCGATAATAGAAACACTTCCATCTGTTCCATTAAGATTCTCCATATATCCTGCACGCTCATAAAATGCTGATAATCTTGATGCAAGGTAAGCAGGGAAACCTTCTTCTGCAGGCATCTCTTCAAGACGTCCTGATAATTCTCTAAGGGCTTCTGCCCATCTTGAAGTTGAGTCAGCCATTATGGCAACATGGTAACCCATGTCTCTGTAATATTCAGCAAGTGTTATACCAGTGTAGATACTTGCCTCTCTGGCTGCAACTGGCATGTTTGAAGTGTTGGCAATAAGTGTTGTTCTGTCAAGAAGAGGATTACCAGACTTTGGATCAACAAGCTTTGAGAAGTCTTCAAGAACCTCAGTCATCTCGTTACCACGCTCTCCACATCCAATGTATATAATTATATCTGCATCAGACCATTTTGCAAGCTGATGCTGTGTCATAGTTTTTCCTGTTCCGAAACCACCAGGTATTGCGGCTGTACCACCCTTTGCAATAGGGAATAATGTATCGATTATTCTCTGTCCAGTAACAAGAGGTCTGTCAGCTGCAAATCTTTTATTAGTAGGTCTTGGAATTCTGATTGGCCACTTTTGTGTAAGTGTTAATTCTTTTGTTTTGCCATCATCAGTTTTTATAGTTATAATTTTGTCGTTAATGGTATATTTGCCATCTTTTACAACATCAATAACTTCACCTGAAACATCAGGAGGAACCATTGATTTATGAACAATTGCTGAAGTCTCTGGTACTTCTGCAATAATTGTGCCTCCATAAATATGGTCACCCTTACTTACTGTAACATGAACGTCCCAGAGTTTTTCAGTGTCAAGTGAATCAACGGAAACACCTCTTGTGATAAATGCTCCTGACTTTTTAGCAATTTCCTTAAGTGGTCTTTCAATACCATCGAAAATATTACTTATTATGCCAGGTGCAAGTGTAACTGATATGGCACTTCCTGTTGAATAAACCTTATCACCCGGCTTAAGACCAGATGTTTCTTCGTAAACCTGTATAGTTGTAAGTTCTTTTGTAAGACCGATAACTTCTCCAACAAGTCTGTCTTCTCCAACAAGAACCATCTCTGCAATTTTAAAACCAAGGTTACCCTTTACATAAATAATGGGACCATTAATTCCATATATATCACCTATTATTTCCATAGTAACCTCCTTATAAACTAAATTTTTCTTTTTCGATAGATAATTTTGAATCAAATGATTCATCTATCAGAACATTTTTATCAGGTATAACAGCTTTAATTCCTCCGCCAAATGAAGTTTCATTAAGTTCTAATTTGGTTTTAGTTTTGGCTTCAAGTTTTTCTTTTAAACCTTTATCATCAGGATCAATATATATTGTATACTCGTTATCACCAGCAAAGTCCTTTGCTTTGTTTATATATTTTATAAGTGTATCAATATATGCATCAGTTTTTCTATAAGCTTTTATTTTGTCAGAAACTGCATCAAAAATTTTATTAGTTAATTCAGAGGACTTATTGCTTACAAGACGCTTTGAATCAAGTGATTCCTTTGTAAGTTTTTGATTTAACTCTTTTTCAAGAGCATTTTTCTTCTTTTCTAATTCTTCCTCTGATTTGCTTTTAGCTTCTTTAACATAATCCTCATATTGTTGTTTTATGGCAGTTTCATAATTTTCTATTTTTTCCTGGCTCTTCTTTGTAGCATCAGCCATAGCACTGTTTTTGAAAAAATCAATTTTTTCTTCCAAAGTCATGTTAGCCCCTCCAATCTACAGCTTAAGACCAATTGCTTCATTAACATAAGATGTTATAAAGTCGGGTCCTCTTCCGGTTCCATGACGGTCAGGAATCTCGATAATAAGCGGAAGACGTCTGTTAAGTTTGACATCATTTATAATATCCGGAAATTCCCTTGCTAATTTTTCTGTAATTAATACAATGCCGATAGTTTTATCAGAAACAGCATAATCAAGCTGTTCTTTAAGGTGCTCGATGGAGTGTATAACAACTCCATCAACACCAGCAAGTCTCATACCAGTTTTGGTATCAACATTGTCACTAATCAAATACATACGCATATAATCACCTCGAGATTATGCCTGAAGTATCATGAATGAAATAAGTAATCCGTAAATAGCAATACCTTCTGCAAGGGCAACGAAGATAAGTGCTTTACCCATTACAGATGAATCTTCACTGATTGCACCAAGTGCGGCACTTGCTGCATTAGAAACGGCAATACCAGTACCGATTGTAGCTAAACCAGTTGATAATGCAGCAGCTATATATCTAAGACCTTCAGAACTTGAAGAAGCAACAGCAGCAGCTTCTTCTGCAGCGAATACCTTGCCAGAAAACATAAGAATATTGGCAATTATAAGAGTAACAGAGAAGAAGAACAAATTACTGATAAGAGCAGCTTTGTAGCTTCCTTCTTTTTTCTTTGATAATAAAAATCCACCGAATGGGATAACAATACTCATTAATAAAGCAGCAATAAGTGTAATTTTAATTAACATAATAAATACCTCCAAATTTTATATTATTTTTGAATCTGTAATTTAAATGGTTTAAATTCTTTACCTGTTCCACCATAAAAACGGCTGAACATCTCATAATATTCAAGACGAAGAACCTGGATACCAACGCTAAGTCCCTCAAGTCCCATAACAAAAAGGTTACCAATTATTAAAGTAACTATATTACCAACAGAAAGGCTTGAAAGAGAGCCCTCTGCATTTGCAAGCATAAGTACAACACTCATCATACCTGCGTGGCTCAAGGCAAATGCACCAACACGGACAAATGAAAGTGTATTTGTCATAAAACTAAGTAAAACCTCAAACATTTCAAAAAATGCCTGAACAAAGAACATTCCTTTGCTTCCTTCGATAATTTCCTCTTTTTTAGCAAGAAGGTTGCTTAAAGGTTCTCTAAGGAATATGCTGATAAGTGGTATTACTATACAAAGTGTAAGTATCCAGTCTGCTGGAAGACTTAACTTTTTAAGTGCAGGGAACTGATTATTAATAATCGGAATCTTGATGGCTGCACATGCAATAATTACCATGTAGAAAATAAATCCTGCAATACCATTAGTATCTACAATAATACGCCCCTTATCACCTGATTTGATACCATTAATAATATTCATAATCATGGTTGTAAGGTTAAGCAGTACACCAAATCCAATAGCACTTACAAGTATCAGCATAACTCTGTGCATTGGACTTATCCATATGGCATGTATAAATACGTCTTCGAAACCAAATATACTTCCGTAAAGGAAACCAAATCCAGTTGAAAATACACCTGCTAAAGATATGATTGCCGCAAGGTCCATTTTCTTTGTTTTATATAATAAAAATCCTAGAATAAATAGTAATAATCCCTGTCCAACATCTCCAAACATCATACCAAATAAAAATGAATAGGTTAAAGCTACAAAGCATGTAGGGTCGATTTCATTATATGCTGGAAGACCATACATCTTAACATACATTTCAAATGGTTTAAATAGAGATGGATTCTTAAGTTTTGTAGGCGGTTTACAAATAAGATTATGATTATCTTCTGACATACAGAATACATCAGGATCTTCTTCGATATCCTTGAAAAATGAATCAACATCTTTCTTACTCATCCAGCCACATAAAATATAAAATGTTTTATGACTGGCATCAGGAGAAACACTTATGTCTCTTGTAAGAGCCGCATATTTTCTGATATCCTTATTCTTGTCTGCTGTTGACAGTATAAATCTTGCATCCAGAATATCACATCTTTCCTTAGAAAGAGCTGTCTTAAACTGCTTTCTTAAAGCCTTAAGGGCGGCAGTTGTTTCTTGTAATTCTTTAGAAAGATTGTTATAAGATTCATCACTGTCGTCTCCTAATTCATCAGGAAGACTTATACTTTCAAACTGAAGTGAAGCAAATATGGCATTAATCTTATCTTCATATTCTGCAGGAACAAAATAAACGCCCCATACATAATCATCATCACTATCTGTTTCATAGAATATAACTTCCAGATTAGGATATTCATACTTAACAAACTTGTTAAAATGATCATGGCTTATACGACCATATCTGAATTTGATAAATTCAAACTTTCTTATGGTATCAACATCAAATGGTAATACTTTGAAAGGTTCAATTTCATGAAGTTTCTGGTCGATTTCTTTTTTCTTATCAAGAAGTTTAAGTCGTTCTTCCTGATATTTTGTAAACTGTTCATGAGCATTATCGATTACAGTAACGGCTTCCTCAATAGTCATGCTACTAGAAGGCGTATAATTCTTTATACTTATAAATTTCATAATATCTTCCAGCTTGCTGTTAATATTACGGTAAGGGCTGGAATCTACGAATGGTAAAAGCCCTTTTACGTTGCTTAATTCAGATAATGCGTATTCAAGATGCATCTCATATTTTGATAAATATACATCAGCAAAACGGTCAATGTCATCCTTAGGACCTGTTATACTAAGGAATTGCATTTTCTCAATCATTGAATCACCTCTTTACATTGTATCTGACACTTTCCACAGCTGTAATAATATTCTCAATCTCATGTTGTCTTTTAAATAAATAAAAATGAACTAATGCCATAGACTTTGATGATATTGATACATCGATATACAATATTTTATATGATACTCACCAAAACTGCATAAGACAATATCCAAAATCCATGT
>JAILNW010000337.1 GCA_024691145.1 Lachnospiraceae bacterium | reverse complement strand
ATTGTTAAATAACCTTTCTGTTATTATTTCAACGAATTACACTCTTGAGGAACTTAATAATTCCTACAGTGAGCGTATATTCTCACGTCTTATTGGAGAATATACAATGTTAAGGGTAATTGGTAACGATATTCGACTTTTAAAGTAATTAATAAGCTGAGCATTTTTTTATTTTATAAGAAATTTCTTATCAAATAAAAAAAGCACTTGCAAAATTGTTAGTTTTACTATATGATGTTGTAGGGAAGTTTTTATCTTAAAATTTTTAATCGGGATAACAACCTTTGGCAGGTATCAAAGGAGTATTATATTAATTTAATTTTTTAAATGGAGGAATAATCATGCCACAGCAAGAAAATAACGTTAATACCATACCAGTAGGCAGTCTTGGTATTATTGCACTTGAAAGTTGCAAATCACTCGGAGAAGAAGTTAATAAGTATATCGTTAACTGGCGTAAAGAACGCGAAAACGAGTTAGTATCTTCTCTCCATTTTAAGGGGTACAGGAGAGATTCATATCTTCTTGAAGCTTGTTGTCCACGTTTCGGTTCTGGTGAAGCCAAGGGAATGATTAGAGAAACCGTAAGAGGAGATGACTTATACATTCTTCTTGATATTACCAATTATAGTATTACATATACTGTTTGTGGTCATGAGAACCACATGTCACCTGATGATCATTATCAGGATCTTAAGAGAATTATTGCAGCTGCCAGCGGTAAAGCCCGCAGAATAACAGTTATCATGCCGTTCTTATATGAAAGCAGGCAGCATAAGAGAAGTTCAAGAGAATCTCTTGACTGTGCTCTTGCATTACAGGAACTCACTAATATGGGGGTTGACAGCATTATCACATTTGATGCTCATGATCCTCGTGTTCAGAATGCTATACCACTTAAGGGATTTGAGACAGTTTCACCTACATATCAGTTTATTAAAGCAATTCTTAATAATGTTGAAGACTTCAAAGCAAAACCATCTAATCTTATGGTTATAAGCCCTGATGAAGGTGGTATGGGACGTGCCGTTTACTTTGCCAACGTACTTGGTGTTGATATGGGTATGTTCTATAAGAGAAGAGATTATACAAAGATTGTTAATGGACGTAATCCAATCGTTGCTCATGAATTTTTAGGTTCAGATGTTAAGGGCAAAGACATGCTTATCATCGATGATATGATTTCATCTGGAGAAAGTATGCTTGATGTTGCTACTGAACTTAAGAAGCGTGGTGCTGGAAGAATCTTCATGTGTTCGACTTTCGGTTTATTTACTAACGGACTTGCAAAGTTTGATAAAGCATATGAGGATGGTCTTATCTACAGAGTTCTTACTACAAACCTTGTTTACCAGACAGAAGAACTTCTTAGCAGACCTTATTATATCAATGTTGATATGAGCAAGTATATTGCTTTACTTATTGATTCACTTAACCATGATTCATCTATAAGCGATTTACTTAATCCTTCAACAAGAATTCAGAATATTTTAAAGAAATATAATCAGTAATAACAAAGAAGCTGTCACCCATAATCAGGTGATAGCTTCTTTGTTTTGGATATTTATAAATTATCGTTTAAATCGTTGTTACTCATTCATTTCTGATACTACAGTATTTTTAACCAGATATGTTCCAGTTCCTACTGCATAGTTCGCACCTCCCATGCTGTCCCATGCACCGCTGCCATTATTAAAGCAAACCATTGCAGCTTCTGCAGCACCTAAATCAATTTCATATACCCACAGGTTGTCTCCATAGTATTCCATTGCAACACCATTAGCAACTGTCCAGGAACCACCACTTACTTTGTAGTGAATATATACATTTGTCCAGTTTGGTGAGTTATAATAGTAAACCTTAACCTTGTTATCTACGATCTCGTCCTCTTCAGATGTAACAACTACAATCTCTTCTTCCTCTGTTAATGTTAAATCAACATCTTCAAGGTTTTCTTCCTCAGGTTCTGGAATCTCAACTCCAGAAGGCGCTGCATATGTTGTATTTCCACTCATTACGAAGTTATCTCCAGCTACAACTGTATAGTTTGCGTTGTTATGGCTGTCCCACGAACCACTGCCATTGTTGAAACATACTGTTGCTGTTGTGGCACTTCCTAAGTCAATATCATAGTAGAAATATTTATCAACTGTTGTTACATTCATCGCACATCCAGGTGCAACAGTCCATGTGCTTCCGTTTGGTCTGTAATGAATATATGGATTAGTCCATCCTGTATAGTAATATACTCTTGCAACATTATTTACTGTTTCTGCCTCTGGTGCTGCTGTAGCAACTACTGTAGTTACCCCCTCTGGTGCACCATCTGTAATTGTTGTACCACTAATTGTGTAATCTCCACCTGCATAAATCTTAAAGTTATTATTGTTATTATTATTCCATGTTCCACTGCCATTATTGAAACAGAACTCAAGTTTTGTTCCAGTTCCAAGGCTTGTCTTAAACATATATAATCCGCTTATGCTTGTTGCTGACATCTTCTTTCCTGGTGAAGTTGTCCATGCTCCCTTATCAATTCTGTAATGGAAGTATGTTGAATCACCCCATTTTGAATAATAGTAAACTGTAATTATATTTCCATCAATTGCATCCTGGATTTCCTGAGCTGTTGCTTCATCTGCTTTAGCCCATACTGAATATGAACCACCATTGCAAGAAAAAGCGCCATATCCTTCATCATCGATAATTACATAACCTGTCATATTTCCTGTATAATCAATCCATATTTCGCCCTTATGTGAAGTTCCTACATACATTTCCTTTGAGTATGTACTCTTTGCTGCATAATCACTTATTAAAGCCGCAAGTCCTGAACCTTCATGTTCATCATCTCCACATCTTGACCATCCAATACAGTTAGAGTCGAAGAAGTAATCATTCTGTGTACCATATGCAAATGTCTTTCTAACATATAATAATTTATTTAATTCATCCTGAATCTTTGGTGTTCCTTCTGTAGTTCCATAGTAATCACCATAGAAAACACATGGATAACCTTCCTGTCTTGTAAGAATTGCTGCATAAGCCTGCTGCTTAAATCCATCTCTTACATATTCGTTTTTCTCTTCTGTTGAATTCATTGCAAGTCTTCCTGCCTGCTCATCATGATTATCAACAAATGTTACTGCATAATCTGAAAGAGCATTTACTAATGTATCATTATATAACTTTGTAAGATCATATGTTGATCCGCTTACAGAAGCTTCTGTAAAGTTTCTTCTAAGAGGCATATCAAATAACTCTGTAACACCCTGTGTCTTTGCAATATAATCAGTTAATTCAGATACATCAAAGTCATAGTATTCTCCAACTGCAAAAAGATCTTTACCTGTATTATTAGAAACTGTTTTCATAAAGTCTGTTACAAAATTGTAGCTCATATGCTTTACAGCATCAATTCTGAATCCGTCAAGATTACAGAAGTTAACATACCATTCACCCCATGTCTTAAGTTCATTTGTTACCTCTGCATTATCAAGGTCATAATCAAGAAACATCAGATAGTCTGCACATCCATTTTCTGAGCTGAGTGTTGTATCCCATGATTTTCCTGGATACATATAAAGATTACCATTGTATGTATTGGCATCAAAGTGGTTTCTGTTCCACTTGAATGATGAATACTTATTGTTACGTCCTGCAAACTCGAAGTTTGCCCAGGCATCAATTGTGTCTGTTCCTATGCAGTTAGTACGATTACCCCAGTCCATGTGATTTACTGTTACATTTGTATCTGCATAATCTGCACCTGTTTTATGTCCAATTATAATATCAGCATATACTTGTATTCCGCTTTCATGAAGAGCATCTATAGCTGCAAGATACTGATCTTTTGTACCATATTTAGTTGAAACACGGCCTTTCTGATTGAATTCACCAAGATCATATAAATCGTAAGGTTCATATCCCTGAGTATTACCTGCTGTCATGTTATCAGTTTTAAATGCTGGTGGAAGCCATATTGAAGTAATACCTGCATCAGCTATTTTCTGGGCATTTTCTTCATAAAATTCCCATAAAGTCTGAATATCATATCCTTTTTCTTCAATTAAACCATTATCAACAAGGAACCATTCAAAACCCTGTAACATAACACTGTTATCAGTTGTTGCATTACCTGCTGCAACTTTATTAGAATCAAATCTGCTAGAAATTACATAAGAAGTCAAAACTAAAACTAAGGCAATAATAAAGCCACTCACAATAACTGTAGCTTTATTGTTAAAAAATTTTTTCATACAAAAACCCCTTCCCTCAAAGCGATCTGTATAATAATACAACTACGGTTCTTGCGTCCTAAGCACATCCCCCAATGCTCTTAGACATTTTTTAATTACCCTAATGTTATAATAACATAACTTTCCCAAAAATGCAATACTTTTATTAACATTTTGTTAATAGTTTGTACTTTTTTGTTACAGAAGTGGTTACAAAAAGGACCTGTAAAATTCTTACAAGTCCCTTCTGTTATCTATTCTATAATACCTTCAGAAATAGCTCCATTTCTAATAATGTAACTTCCAGCCTTTGTGACGTCATAATTGGCACCATTCTTGCTGTCCCAACTTCCGTTTCCATTATTAAAGCAAAATGTTAAGCTATCATTGTCACCTAAATCAATTTCAAAATAACTGTACTTACTGTTATATCTTGTCATTGCTACACCTGGCACCTCTGTCCAGCTGTTATCTCCTAATTTATAGTGTATATATCCTGGATTCCATGATGTATAATAATAAATCTTAACAAGATTTTCATCATCCTCAGGACTCACTGTAGGCTCCGCTGTTACAACCGGCTCTTCCGTAGGTGCTGGTGCTTCTGTCTTTAAATCATCATATTTATTATATTCAACACCATCTGGAATTCCTTCAAAAATCTTTGTACCTGTAATGTAATATGTTCCTTTGCTTAATGTATAATCACATTTATTGTTATTATCCCAATTACTTCCTCCATCATTAAAGCAGAATTTAATATATTTATTATTCTTTAAATCAAGAGCAAATACCTTGTACTCATCACTGTTAGTATCTGACATCTTCACACCTGGTGCTGTGGTCCAGCCTTCACTTTCTGTACAATAGTGAATATAAGCATCTTTCCATTCAGACTTATAAAATATTGTAACATCAGAGCTGTCATCCTTATCTAAGCAAGCATAATCAGGAACCCACACCGCACATGAACTTCCTAAGCATTTGAATTTTCCAACTCCATTGCTGTCAATATTTACAACTCCTGGATTGTTGCCTGTGCAATCGACCCAGCACTCTCCTTTGTGGTTCTTTCCTACATTCATCTCATATTCGAATGTACTTCCGCCATCACTTATTAATGCCGCAAGACCAGAACCTTTGTGTGAAGAATCTCCGCTTCTAACCCATCCGATACAATCCTTATCGAAGAAATAATCTGTTTGCTCTCCGTAAGCACTATTTCTTCTGACGTATAAAACATTGTCCAAGAAAGTTTTCATACTGTCCTCAAACTTTGTTCCATAGTAGTCACCGTAAAACACTGATGGATAACCACTTTCTCTAGTAAGTATAGATACATATGCCTGTTGTTTAAATCTTTGGTTAATTGTTTTAACACTGCCAGTATTTTCTATATTTTTTCTGCCTAACTGCTGATCATGATTATTTACAAAAGTCATGGCAAATATAGGATCTTTTTTCATCAATGTATCATCAAACATAGTTCTTAAATCATATGAAGAACCATTATTACCAGCCTCAAACATATTAAAGAAAAGTTTATAATCAAGTAATGACATGTTGTAATCTGTTGCTTCCATATATTTTTCAAGTTCCTTTGTATCACCTGAAAAATACTCGCCAAATACAAATAAATCCTGATATTTATTTTGTTTAAGCTTTTCAGCCTTCATTTCCTTTATCCATGTATTCATAAACTTATAATCTATATGTTTAACTGCATCAAGCCTTATACCGTCAATTCCTGTCTCGTTTAAATACCATTTGCCCCAGTTTATTGTTTCATCAGCAACATCTTTATTACCAAAGTCAACATCCAAAAACATAAGATAATCCGAATTACCATTTTCACTGCTTAACACATTATCCCAGCTTTTGTTTTCTATAAGAAATATATGATTCGCATCAGAAAATGCATCAAAACAATTCATATCCCATTTAAAATCTGAATATTTACCAGCTCTTCCTTCGTAATTAAATTTAGTTGCAACAGTACGATCAGTTAATCCACTAATTGTCTTTGTTCTATTACTATAATCAACCTCATAAGATGGAACACTTTCCTTTTCATCTCCTCCGGCTTTATGACCAATTATTACATCTGCATAAACATTAATACCATTTTCCTGAAGAGTCTTAACAGCTTTTAAATACTGATCTCTTGTTCCATATTTAGTTGAAACTCTTCCTTTTTGGTCAAACTCGCCTAAATCATATAAATCATA
>JAILNW010000269.1 GCA_024691145.1 Lachnospiraceae bacterium | reverse complement strand
TAGAAGAAAGCACTATGCAGAAAACCTTGTATATGAAGTATCAATAAAGGCTAAAAATGCAGGATATCTGCCGATGCTTTATACAGACGCAGACTATGTGGCATCAAATGCCTGCTATGAGAAAATTGGATATGTGCTAAGAGGAAAACTTTGCACGTTAGAAATCGTTTGAAAATGAAGTTTGGAGGAACTATGATAAGGGCAGTCATTTTTGATATGTACGAAACGTTAATTACAATGTTTGAATGTCCAATTTACTTTGGAACACAGATGGCAGAGGATGCAGGAATAAAAAATGAGGATTTTCAAAAGATTTGGAGTCCTGCGGAAACTGACAGGTCAATTGGAAAGATTACACTAGAAGAATTGCTAGAGAAAATACTTAAGACATATGGATGTTTTTCGGAAGAGAAGAAGAATATGATTATAAACAAGAGAAAAGCATTTAAGATGGAAACATTTAATCATTTGCATCCTGAGATAATACCTATGCTTGAAGGCTTAAAGAAAAATGATATTAAGATTGGATTAATCAGCAATTGTTTTTCGGAAGAAGCAGAAATAATTAAGAATAGCATACTTTACAAATATTTTGATGGTGTTTGTCTGTCTTATGATGAAGGGATAAAAAAGCCTGATTTAAAAATATATGAAAAATGCATGGAAAAACTTAATGTTAATGCTGACGAATGTTTATATGTAGGTGACGGTGGCAGTAATGAGCTGTTTGCTGCAAAGGAAATCGGCATGAAACCTGTGCAGGCTGTGTGGTACTTAAAAGAAGGAACTAACCAGCCAACAAAAAGAATGAAGGAATTTATAAATGCAGAAAAACCACTGGATATATTAAATTTGACAATCTTAGGGGGACACTTATGAGAAAGATTTTATGTTCTACAGGAGCCTTAATTGGCAGACCTAATAATAGAGATTACAGATTACTAAAGGACTTTGCACCTAAGCTTAATTGTGATGGCTTCGAGTTTATGGTTTACGATAGCTGGTATCCTGAACTTGATGAAATGATAGAGACAGTAAAGGGATATGGACTAAATATTCCTGTAATTCATTGTGAGAAAGCACTTTGCGAGAATATTGCAGGTGGAAAAGCCTGGTATGAAGGCGACGATGTAATATTTGAAAAGCTGTCAGAAGAAGAAGATAAGGAAAACTATGAGAAAGCAATTAAGAATTTTAAGATGAACTTACGAATTGCTAATGAACTTGGTGCAGACCGTATGGTTCTTCACTTATGGAATGGCCTTGTTTCTGATAAGAATATAAATAGTAATGTTGAGAGATTTGGAATTTTGAGAGATATGGCAAAAGAAGCTGGAGTTATGCTGATGGTAGAAAATGTAATATGTAATACAAATGATCCTCTATATAATGTGGGATTAGTGCGAAATAAGTATAATGATGCTGATTTTGTATATGATACAAAGATGGCTGAATTTCATGGACAAACCATGAAGGTATTTGAGCCTGAATGGCAGTGGATGTTTGCAGAAGGAAGAGTAAAGCACCTTCATGTAAATGATTATAATGGCGGAGTTCTTGACTGGAGCAACTTTAAAGTGCTTCCAATTGGCAAAGGACATGTTGACTTTGATGGATTTTTTGAAAATTTGAATAAATATGAATATAATGGCGACTTTACCGTAGAAGCAACAGGCTTTAACCATGATGGTGTTGTGAATATAGAGATGCTGAATGATTGTTTTGAAAAATTAAGAATGCATGTAAAATAATTAATATGTTGATATTTAAACACTTTTTGGATATACTGATAAATATTAGATTATATAAACTGCAATGTATTGAAAGGAGAATATTTAGTTATGAAAAAACTTTTCGAACTTTCAAAATTTAATGAATATAAAGAAGATAACCGCAGGGAAGTTAAAGCCGCTCAGGGAGGATTGCCATCAAGTTTATGGGATACTTATTCTTCTATGGCGAATACTTATGGCGGAGTAATAATATGTGGTGTTAAAGAGAGACAAGATGGAACATGGTTTACTACTGGGATGAAAGATATTTCAAAATTAAAGAAAAATTTCTGGAATCAGGCGAATGATCCAAGCAAGGTTAGTGTTAATCTGTTAGTGGAAGAAAGGGACATTGAAGAATACGAAGTTAATGGAGATGTAATTTTGGTTATCCATGTACCAGTTGCTGACAGAGAACATAAACCAGTATTTATTAATGGCGATTTGTATAAAGGAAGCTTTAAACGTACAAATGAGGGAGATTATCATTGTACGAGAGAAGAAGTTCAAGCAATGCTTCGTGATCAGAGTAAAACAACCATGGATATGAAAGTTATTGAAAATATGGAACTATCTGTATTTGATATGGAGTCTGTTAAGGCTTATAGAGAGTGGTTTAATGTTGAACATAAAAATAATTCATGGTCAAAACTTTCTAATGATGAATTTTTGGAAAGAATAGGTGCTGCAAGTGACGATACGAAGGATAGACAGCTGCATCCAACAGCGGCAGGACTGTTGATGTTTGGACCAGAATATAAGATAATTAGGGAATATCCTAATTATTTTCTTGAATACAAAGCCCATATGGTTCCGACAGTAAGATGGACAGACAGAATTCAGTCACAATCCCCTGACTGGTCAGGAAATTTGTTTGACTTTTTTACGATGGTTTCAGCTAAACTTACGAGAGATTTGGATAAGCCATTTTTGTTAAATGAGATGGTTCGTGTTGAAGATACTGATATTCATAAGTCTGTAAGAGAAGCACTTGTTAATTGTATAGCAAATGCTGACTTTTTTCTGTCTCGTGGAATTGTAATAGAAAAATATCCAGATAAAATAACCTTTAAGAATCCAGGATTATCTATTGTTGGAAAGAAACAGATGCTTCGTGGAGGTGACTCGGAGCCAAGAAATTCAAACATTATGAAAATGCTGAATTTATTGGGATTTGGTGACCATGCTGGAAGCGGAGTACCAGACATATATGAAACATGGGAAAAAGCTGGATTAAAAACACCTACTATTGAAGAACATTTTGGAGAAGAAGGTCCGACAAAGACTATTGTAAATCTTCCTTTAGTAAAAAATGATAGAACAAAAAAAGTGAGCAATAAGACTTCGGACACAAAAACAAGAACAACTAAGGAAGAAATTGATAAAAAAGTAAAAGAAAGAACATATGCAATATATAAAGAAATATGCAAGAATCCGATGGTAAAAAATATAGAACTAGAAAAATTAGTTGGTGCCACTAAAAGACAAGTTGAATTATCAATTAATTGTTTAAAAAAAGAAGGTAAAATAAAAAAAGAGGAAAAAAGAAAAGGTGGTTGGATTATTCTATAATGTTCTTTGGATAAAATAATCGCCCATGTGCGAAAAAAGACCGCCCATGTGCGAAAAAAGACCGCCCATGTGCGAAAAAAGACCGCCCATGTGCGAAAAAAGACCGCCCATGTGCGAAAAAAGACCGCCCATGTGCGAAAAAAGACCGCCCATGTGCGAAAAAAAATCGCCCATGTGCAAAAAAATTCGCCCATGTGCGAAAAAAGCCGGAGGTTTTAATGAGAATAGTGATGCTTATTTATGTTTTTTATTATGGGGAAGATGCATGTTAAAGGCTGGAATTCTTCGAAGGTAGAGACGAAATATTGGAAGGAAAGAGGATGGCTTAATGGTAAGAAACCTTGGGATAGAAAGAAGTAAAGAGTGGGAACATATTGAGGCTGTAGATAAAGGCTGGTCAAAGGATAAAAAGTATAAGATTATAACAAAAGCAGGAGAGAAGCAGTTACTTAGAATCTCTGATATAGCTGAATATGACTTTAAGAAAAGGGAATATGAAATAATCACAAAGTATTCAAAGCTTGGATTTAATATGTCCATGCCTTTAGAATTTGGCATATGCAATGACAATAAAAATGTATATTCGTTACTTTCATGGATTGAGGGAAGAGATCTTGAAATAGCACTTCCAACAATAAGTGAAAAGGAACAATATTTGCTTGGAAGACAGGCAGGGAAAATTCTAAAGATGATTCATGGAATTCCAGTAGACAAAGAAGATTTGTCTGAGAACACAAAGAGAGAAAAGAAGCTTTATCAGGTTTCATTATATAAGGATTCTGAAAATCTTAGAATACCTAATGATGAAATAGCTTTAAAATATGTAGAAGATAATATAAATGATATCTGGAAGCAGAAACCTGTATATAAGCATGGAGACTTTCACCCAGGTAATCTCATATATATGAAAGATGGATCTATAGGTGTTATTGATTTTAACAGATGGGAAGTAGGAGATCCTTATGAGGAATTCTACAAACTAGAAAGCTTTGGAATTGAGATCAGTGTTCCTTACTGTATAGGCCAGATAGATGAGTATTTTAATGATAATATTCCTAAGGATTTTTGGAGTGCCAATGCAGTATATGTGGCACATTCAGCATTATACTCCATAAAGTGGGCTGAAAAGTTTGGACAGGAAGATATAGACAGAATGGTAAAACGTGCTAAAGCATCACTAATCAACTACGATGGATTCAGAAGAATAATTCCAAAGTGGTATGACGAAAAATACAGAGAGTTTTATAAAGGCTAAGACAGAAAGGAAGATATTGCAGATGAGATATTTTTTAATGCATAAAAAAATAGAAGTTGCAATGTTAACAATAGATGAGATTAATGGTGTAATTTCATCAATAGATGAGATGTATAATCCTGAGCATTTTCCATTAGGTGTATTTACTAAAGAGAATGCGGACAGGAAAGAACTAAATGACTGGTGGAGGGGAAGGTCAATTCCTGCAAGCAGAAATGGTTTACAGGAGACACTTGAAAAAGTAGGCGAAAATGATATTATGTCTCTTATTCTTAAAAGTTGTGGATTAAGTTTATCTGATCATTACTGGCTTAAGCCTGAAAAGTCGGATATAAAATGGGAAGATATAAATTTTTTTGAAAATGATTTTTCTGAAGATATTGGTAATATACTTTTTGGAGGAGAAATACCTGAAAAAATAAATTTCTATTCACCAGATAATACTTCAGATGGCTGGCTAAAAAAACGCTGGAAGATTTCTAATGGTGACAGAGTTTTAATAAAAGGTGGAAGCAATCCATTTCAGCAAGAGCCTTTTAATGAAGTAATTGCATCACGTTTTATGAAAAGACTTGGAATTAAGTGTGTTTCCTATGATATTATATGGCAGGATGGTTATCCCTATAGCATTTGCAAGGACTTTGTTGATAATAATACAGAGTTAATACCGGCACACCGCTTAATGCAAATGCGAAAAAAATTAAATCATGAAAATACATATCAGCATTTTGTGTCTTGCTGTAATGAAGTTGGGCTAGATGCAATACCATTTCTAGACAGGATGCTTGCGGTGGATTATATAATTGCAAATGAGGACAGACATTTTAATAATTTTGGATTACTTCGTGATTCTGATACTCTTAAGTTTATTGGTTTTGCACCAATTTACGATAATGGAACATCGTTATGCTTTAATCGTAATGAAAGAAGATTTAATTTTTATGAATCAAAACCATTTAATACTGACTGTAATAAACAGGCTAAACTTATTACTTCACTTGAATGGTTCGATAAAGATAAAGCAGCCTGTATACTTAAGGATATTGAAGATATACTTTCTGAATCAGTTGAGAATGGTTTTATAACTAATGAAAGAGTAAAACAGTTAAAGAACTTTGTGGAACAGAAATTAGAAGATTTGTATGAAGAAAGGTAAGAATTATGTATATTAACGGTTTTATAATACAGGAATATATTGAAAATAGTTATAAAGGTATAGATGGTAGTGGATTTAGTAAGAATACGGGACGTAACTGGTTCCTTGAGGATAAAGAGTTTGAGGATTATTATGATGAGCATATAGGTCTCACATATTATGATATTGAAGACAGTTCCTGGATTGCTGTTTGTAATGATATTAATTTTATTAGAAGATATATCAAAAAGGCAGAGGAGCATAAAATTCAATACAGAATACTCCTTGTTGAATCAGATATACCGAATCC
>JAILNW010000292.1 GCA_024691145.1 Lachnospiraceae bacterium | reverse complement strand
GGGATGTTAGTATGTGGTAGAATTGACGTAAGAAAAGAGCGTGGTGAGATTAATGAATTTTATTGATAACTGTATTGAACTTTTTTATAGATTTGATTACGAAGAGATTAGCATAAATACTGATGATTATAAATTACTTGGAAAACAGTTTAGTGATTCATACAGGGTTGTTATTATTAGTAGGAGAGTTGATGCTAATAAGGGGAAACTGTTGCATTTTAATGATATTATAAAAAAACAATGTGAAGATAATGGATTTAGCAGTGTAAAGTGCTTTAATATAATTATTTTTTCTGATAAGTATGAATATAATGATTTTTTTATTTCTGATAATGAGGACTACGCATTTCTTTTGCTGTTAGCAGAGGAAGGAAGAATTATAAGTCATAGAATATTATATGAAAATAACTGTTTTATGGTTATGAAAAAAGAGATAAAGCAGTCACAGGAATTAGCTGATTCTTATAAGAATGACGATTCTTACAAGGAATTTCGAGATGAGAGAAACATTAAAAGGGACTTTGGGAATATGCTTAAATCCCCTTTGCTAAAGTCGGCGATTTTTTATCTGGCTATTTTAAATGTTATAGTTTTTTTAGTTATAAACGTTATTATTTTTATAATTAATCCAGTTACATTTGTTAATATTATTGATAATGGTGCAAGTGGCTACAATGTCGTAATTAAGGAAGGACAGATATACAGACTGTTTACTGCTATGTTTTTACATGCTGATTTTAATCATATTCTTAGTAATATGATTACATTAGTAGCAATTGGAATGTTTTTAGAAAAATCAATTGGAAAAAAAAGGGTATTATTTATATATTTTTCCTCTGGAATTATTGCAGGTTTAGTTTCATTAAGTTATAATAATATTATGGGAAGACCAGATTCAACATCAATAGGTGCTTCTGGTGCCATCTTCGGTCTGGTTGGAGGAATGGCAGCAGTTATGATTATTGGAAGAAAGCAGTTTGGGGATGTAGGATTAAAGAGATTACTGGTATACTGTCTGCTAACAATATACAGTGGCATGAATTCAGAAGGTATTGATAATGCAGCACATGTTGGCGGTTTTTTTGCAGGACTGATAATAACTATGGTAATTATTAAAATAATAATTAAACAGAACAAGAGGAAAAGAGGGCTTTATGAAGGTTAATATTTATTATGGTGGAAGGGGACTTATAGAAGACCCTACTATATCGGTTATTAATCGAATGGCTGATGTTTTAAGGGATTTAAGGGTAGAAGTAAAAAAATACAACTTATATGAAGATAAAAATGGAATAACAGCTCTTTCAAAGACACTTAAAGAGGCTGATGGTGTTGTGCTTGCAACCACAGTTGAATGGATGGGAATAGGCGGACTTATGCATTCATTTTTGGATGCCTGTTGGCTGTACTGTGATAAAGAAAGAATTAAAGAACAGTATATGATACCTGTTGTAATGGCAAGTACCTATGGTGAAAGAGAAGGTATGCTTACTCTTAATAATGCATGGGAAATATTAGGCGGCATTACCTGCGATGGCATATGTGCATATGTTAAGGATCATATATTATTTGAAACAAATCCTGATTATAACAAGATAATTGAGAAAAAGACAGAGATTTTCTATAGAAGTATAAGTCAGAAGATGAAGAAACTTCCTTCAAGTAACCAGGCGGTTACCCATAATATTTCATATACCCAGTCACTTAATCTTACTCCTAAGGAAAGTGAACAGCTGTCTGTATATGCTTCTGATGAAACATTTGTTAAAAAGCAGAAGGAAGATATAAAGGAATTAACGGATATATTTAAAGAGCTGCTTAATACAAGTGATTCAAAAGATAATGAGTTTATTGATGAAGTAAAGAAAGCATTTGTACCTGTTAAAGGATTTAATGGAACATATGCTTTAAAATTTAAAGACAAGGGTAACACACTTTTTTTAGAAGTTAATAATGATAAGCTTCATTGTAATTATGTTGATTGTGATGATGCAGATGTTTTTGTAACAACTTCAAGAAAGTCTTTTGAACAGATAGTAAAGGGAAACAATTCCTTTGAGAAGGCTTTTATGACGGGTGAGATAGTTGCAAAGGGTGATTTTAATATACTTAGACAATTTGATAAGGTGTTTAAGTTTAAATAATATATAAGACAGAAAGAAGGATTTATTTAATGGAAGATTGTATTTTTTGTAAGATTGTAAAGGGGGAGATACCTTCATGTAAGGTATATGAAGATGATAATTTCCGAGCTATTATGGATATTGCGCCAGCTAATGCAGGTCATGTTATAATACTTCCCAAAGTTCATGCAGCTAATGTATTTGAACTTGATGATGAGTATGCATCAAAAGTATTTGTTGTTGCAAAGAAGATTGCAAAGGCTCTTAAAGAAGAATTAGGATGTGATGGAGTTAATATTTTGCAGAATAATGGTACAGCAGCAGGTCAGACAGTATTTCATTTCCATATGCATGTAATTCCAAGATATGATAATGATACTGTTAATGTTAAGTGGCAGCCACAGACAGTTGCTATTGAAGATGTAGCAAAGATGGCAGAAAGAATTGCAAATAGATTATAGTTTTGTATAAATAGTAACAAAAGCAGAGTAAGATGATTATTCTGCTTTTTCTTTTAAAAAAGCACATAAAAAAATCGTCGAACAAAATTACTATCCAACGATTTTTTTATCTTCCCTTAAATAATTGGCTATAGAGTAACCACCTTTAATAACTTCTTCCTTTTACCCCTTAGAAATTGTTATAACCTCTTTTAATAACTATACTACCCTGCATGACTTCCCTTTTATTAACTCCGTAACAAACTACCCCTAATTTGTTACTTTCCTCTTTTATAAACTACCAAATACTGTTATAAACTACCCATCTTATAACCTTTTAAAAACTTTAATATACTAACTACCCCTAATTGTATATCCAAGTTATGTACCTTGTTTGTTTATATCTATATACTAACAGTCATTGGTCACAAATAGGTTACAGAAACAAAAATTATATTATTTTTTTGCTGCGTCTTCAATTAGTCCTACAATTATTTTAATTGCATCGTTTGCCGGACTGTTTTTCATGTTTGTAATATAAGTATCTGATGAGTTAATTACTTTTTCTACAGATTTAAGAAGTAATTCATCAGTTAAATCTTCTTCCATAATAACATAACTGAATCCTTGTTTTTCAAAGGATGCGGCGTTAAGTAACTGGTCTCCGCGGCTTTGAGTTGCCGGAAGAGGAATAAGTATGTTAGGCTTCTGAAGGGCAAGTATCTCGCATATGGCATTCGCACCTGCTCTTGATATAATAAGAGAAGCACTGTTTAATAAGCCACTTAATTCTGTCTTTATATACCCAAACTGAACATAGCCAGCAATACCATCAAGTGCTGGATCA
>JAILNW010000263.1 GCA_024691145.1 Lachnospiraceae bacterium | reverse complement strand
TGGTATAAGTGAGAGAAGGGATTATGGTAAATTTTATATGTATTTAGACCTTTTTTTCTTATCAGAACTAACAACAAAAAGAGATGATAAACTAGCTTTAAGCGAAGATTTTCAAAAGTGTATGAAAGACATATATTTTGAATATTATGAACAATTTTTGGTTGACTATTTAGAATGATATGAAATTGGAGAATGGCCTGAAACACAACATAAATTTATACTTTGCAATAGTGCATATTCTATTGCAAAGTTTTTTTAAACCACCTATTGACATACTTATTAATAAGTTGTAAACTTTTAATATCTAAAAAGAACAGAATGGATGAGAGGAAGAATAATATGAGCGATATACCTAAGATGTTTGGCAGTCTTGTATTTAATGAGGATGCCATGAGAGAGAGACTTCCAAAGGATGTTTATAAGTCCTTAAAGAAGACTATTGAAGATGGAAAAGAGCTGGATATTAATATTGCGAATGCAGTTGCCAATGCAATGAAGGCTTGGGCAATTGAAAAGGGGGCAACTCATTTTACGCACTGGTTCCAGCCTATGACGGGTATAACAGCTGAAAAGCATGATAGTTTTATAACACCAGCCCCTAATGGACATATTATCATGGATTTTTCAGGAAAGGAACTTATTAAGGGTGAGCCTGATGCTTCAAGTTTTCCATCAGGAGGACTTAGATCAACATTTGAGGCAAGAGGTTATACTGCATGGGATCCTACTTCTTATGCATTTATTAAGGACGGTTCACTTTGCATACCAACTGCATTTTGTTCATACAGTGGAGAAACACTTGATAAGAAGACACCACTTCTTCGTTCAATTGAAGTTATTAACAAGCAGGCTTTAAGAGTTCTTAAGCTTTTTGGCAACGAGGATGTTAAGAGAGTTAATCCTACAGTTGGACCTGAACAGGAGTATTTCCTTATAGACAAGGAATTATATAAGCAGAGAAAGGACCTTATGTATTGTGGAAGAACTCTGTTTGGAGCTATGCCACCTAAGGGACAGGAATTAGATGATCACTATTTTGGAGCTATTAAGCCTAGAATAGTTGCATATATGAAGGAATTAGATGAGGAACTTTGGAAGTTAGGCATACTAGCAAAGACTAAGCATAACGAGGTTGCTCCAGCGCAGCACGAACTTGCACCTATTTTCACTACAACTAATATTGCTACAGATCATAACCAGTTAACTATGGAGGTTATGAAGAAGGTAGCTGACAAGCATGGTCTTGTATGTCTGCTTCATGAGAAACCATTTGAAGGCGTAAGCGGAAGTGGAAAGCATAACAACTGGTCTTTATCAACAGATACAGGAGTTAACCTTCTTGAGCCAGGAAAGTCGCCTCATGAGAATGCACAGTTTTTACTTTTCCTTGTTGCTGTTATTAAGGCTGTTGATGAATATCAGGATCTTTTAAGAATATCAGTAGCAAGTGCTGGTAACGATAACAGACTTGGAGCTAATGAGGCACCACCGGCAATTATCTCAATGTTCCTTGGAGATGAACTTAATGCAGTGCTTGATGCTATTGAGCATGGCAAGGATTATGGCGGAACAGAGAAACAGAATATGGAAGTTGGTGTTCATGTACTTCCTAACTTTGCTAAGGATACTACAGATAGAAACAGAACATCACCATTTGCATTTACAGGTAACAAGTTCGAGTTTAGAAGTCTTGGTTCATCTATGTCTATATCATGTACTAATGTTATGATTAATACAATTGTGGCTGAATCGCTTTGCCAGTTTGCTGATGAACTTGAGGGTGCTAAGGACTTTAATAAGGCTCTTAATGAACTTATAGTAAGAACTATAAAAGAGCATAAGAGAATAATATTTAATGGTGACGGATATTCAGAAGAGTGGAAAGAAGAGGCTAAGAAGAGAGGTCTTCTTAACTATGCAACTACTGTTGATGCACTTCCACACTATCTTGATGATAAGAATGTAAAGCTTTTCACAAAGCATAAAGTTTATACTAAGGCAGAACTTAGATCAAGAACTGATATACTTCTTAATACATATAGCAAGATCATTCACATAGAAGGTCTTACACTTGTTGATATGGTTAAGAAAGATATATTACCTGCTATTACAGAGTATACGAAGGAGTTATCAGATACTATTATAGCTAAGAAAGCTGTTGATGCTTCTATACCAGTAACAGTTGAGAAGGAAACATTGGTTCTTCTTAGCGGACTTGCAGAATCTATATATAAAGAAAATGCAATTCTTGAGAAGAATATTAATGAGGCTGATAAGCATAATGGCAGTGAAGAGGAGCTTTCTGCATACTATAAGGATAACGTACTTAAAGTCATGAATGACATGAGAAAGTATATTGACAAAGCAGAGTATAATACTTCAACTAAATGCTGGAAATTGCCAACATATGGAGATATTATATTCAGGGTTTAAGATAAACTGAAGATTAGCAAGTATATAAAAGAGACCGCAAGGTCTCTTTTTTACGTGGATGGAGAGTTTGTAAACCCTTGATAATATTTCCAATTTATGGTAGAATATTCAATGGATAATGTTCAATGAATAAAGAAGTAAAGAAGTAAAGGGATGATTTTATTGGAAATAAATGAATACATAATTGAACTTCATGATATAGCAAAAAGTTACGATGGTGAAACAAACGTCGTGGAAGATATAAATCTAAAGATAAAAAAAGGTGAATTCGTTACATTTCTGGGCCCTTCTGGCTGTGGAAAAACAACAACTCTCAGAATGATTGCTGGTTTTGAGATACCAACAAAGGGAACTATTCTCCTTGACGGAGCAGACATAAGCAAACTCCCTCCTAATAAAAGACCAGTAAATACAGTATTTCAGCGATATGCTTTATTCCCGCATCTTAATGTATTTGATAATATAGCATTTGGATTAAAATTAAAGAACATTTCGAAAGAAGAAATAGAAGAGAAGGTAAAGGCGGTACTTGACGTAGTTGACCTTGAGGGCTTTGAAAAACGTAAAATATCAACACTTTCAGGAGGACAGCAGCAGAGAATAGCAATAGCAAGAGCTATTGTAAATGAGCCTGAGGTACTGCTTCTTGATGAGCCCTTAGGAGCCCTTGATTTAAAGATGCGTAAGGAAATGCAGCTTGAACTTAAAAGCATGCATGAGAAACTTGGAATAACATTTATCTATGTAACCCATGACCAGGAAGAGGCATTAACAATGTCCGATAAGATAGTGGTTATAGCAGATGGTGTAATACAGCAGGTTGGAACACCTGAAGAAATCTACAACGAGCCAAGCAATGCCTTTGTTGCAGACTTTATTGGGGAAAGTAATATATTTAATGCCAAGATGACAAGCAAAGAACGTGTTACTTTCCTTGACTGTGAGTTTGAGTGTGTAGATGATATTCCTGTTGGAACTATGGTTGATGTCGTTGTAAGACCAGAAGACATTATAATTACAACACCAGAAGAAGGACAGATTACAGGTACTATTACATCTGTTATATTTAAGGGAATCCACTACGAGATAGTTGTGGAAGATGGAAAAAATGAGATTATAATTCAGAATACAAAGTTATATCATGTAGGTGATACAATTGGCATGATTATTAAGCCGGATGAGATACATGTTATGATTCCTGAAGTTCTAAGTAACAAGTTTGAAGGTGTTATTAGTAAGAACAACACTGTCTTATTTGCAGATGGCGAGTACGAGTGTGATGTTACAATGCTTTATCCAGGTTCAAGCTTAGATGAGGAGGGAATGCTTATTCTTTCAAATGGTGAGGCAGTTGATCTTACAGGAAAGAAAGTAAGTGTTGAAATCCAGATACCTGATGTTACAATGAGTGATGATGAAAACTTAGGAGGAACATGCGGCCATATATTTGATCTTATTTACAAAGGTGACCACTACACATATACAGTAAGAACAAAGAGTGAAGAAGACTTTATTGTTGATGATGAATATCTTTGGAATGAAGATGACTATGTAAGTCTTGTGATTCCTAAAGATAAGATTGTAATTAAGTTATTGGAGGAGTAGCATGAAAAAAATAAACATTTCAAGGAAAAACTTAAGTATTCCTTATATGATATATATGGTGTGCTTTGTTGTTGCTCCCCTTGCAGTGCTGTTGTTTTATTCATTCACTGATAGTGATGGCAAAATAACATTTCACAATTTTATTAACTTTTTTACAGACGGCAATACATTGGGAACACTTTTATACAGCGTTGTTGTGGCACTTATAACAACACTTGTATGTCTTATTATAGCATATCCTGTTGCATTTATACTTGCAAAAGGCCATATAAAAAATAAGACAATACTTTTAATGATTTTTATTATGCCTATGTGGATAAATTTTACTTTAAGAATTACAGCACTTAAGGAGATTCTTACATTTTTTGAAAAGAATCTTGCTTATTTTCCTTTTGTTAATACCATTATAGGTATGACCTATGATTTTCTGCCATTTATGATTCTTCCTATATATACAGTTCTTATAAATATTGATGACTGCTATATGGAAGCCGGATTAGACCTTGGGGCAGATAAAGTACAGGCATTTATGAAGATTATACTTCCTATGTCAAAGGCAGGCATTATAAGTGGTGTTACAATGGTATTTTTGCCTGCCATGACTAATTATGTTATATTAGATATGCTTTATAACAGCACATATATTATGGGAAGCCTTATTGGAAGCTACTTTAGTGCATATGACTGGCACAATGGCTCAATGATTTCAATTATTCTGCTTACTATAATTATTATTGTAACTGTTTTAAGCACAGACAGTAATCACAAGGAGGAGCGACTATGAAAAGATATATTCAGTATGGCATATTGTCAGTAGTGTTATTGTTTATGTATTTTCCAATACTGCTTCTTGTTGTTTACAGTTTTACTGATTCCACAACAATTGGTGCAATAAGGGGATTTTCATTTCATAATTATGTTACCTTATTTACCACAAAGGAACTTCTTGATATGATAGCAGGAACTTTGCTTCTTGCTCTTATCTCAGCATTAATTGCAACTGTTCTTGGAACTGTTGGTGCAATTGGAAGTTTTTATTCTAAGAAGAAAGTAAGGATTTTTCTTGATGGTATTAATCAGGTTCCTATAATTAATGCAGATGTTGTAACTGGTTTTTCAATCTGTGTTCTTCTTATAATTGTATTTGGCATGAATAAGAACAGCTTTATCCCACTGGTTGTGGGACATGTTACTTTGTGCGCACCTTTTGTGTATACATCAGTTATGCCAAAGCTTAAGCAGCTTGATAACTCTTTATATGAGGCGGCATTGGACCTTGGGTGTACTCCGAAGGAAGCACTTATTAAAATAATAATACCTCAGATTGTTCCAGGTATTTTTTCTGGTTTTGTACTTGCGGTAACTCTTTCTTTAGATGATTATTTTATAACAACTTATACAAAGCCAGCTACATTTGACACAATAAGCACATATGTTGTAAATGCAACAAGAGGTGCCCAGACTAATATTAAGACTGCTTTGTGGGCTTTATCAACACTGATATTTTTAGTGGTTATTGCAGCAGTTTGTTTTATGAATTTCCATAATAAAAGGGGTGAAGAACTTGATAACAGATAGACGTCATATATTTAGATTGTTGTTAATGGTAATTATTTTTGTTACATGCACCTCCTCTTTATGTTATGCAAAGAAAAAGGAAAAAAGTGTTGTACTAAGGGTCTGCAACTGGGAAGAGTATATAGACCTTGGTGACTGGGATGATGATGAAGCCATTGACCTTTCAGATGATAATGTCATAATGGGCATCAACAGCATGATAGAGGACTTTGAAGAATGGTATTATAAAAATTATAATGTAAGATGCAAGGTAGAATATTCTACATTTGGTACCAATGAGGAACTTTATAATCAGATGAATCTTGGTGATACATATGATATTGTGTGTCCTTCCGAGTATATGATCATGAAGCTTCTTGATGAAGACAGGCTTCTTCCTTATGACAAGAACTTTTTTGATAAAAATATTGATAATAATTACTATATAAAAGGCGTTTCTCCTTATATAAAAAATGAGTTTGAAACAAATGAGATTAATGGTGAGAAATGGTCTAAATATGCAGCAGGTTATATGTGGGGAATTACTGGAATTGTTTATAATCCTGATTTAGTTACAAGAGAGGAAGCTTCTACTTGTGAAATAATCAGAAATCCTAAGTTTAACAGAAGAGTAACCATTAAGGATAATGTAAGGGATGCTTACTTTGCAGCACTTTCCGTATATAAGTCAGATTTGCTTTTAAGCAAGGATTTTAGAGATAGTGCTGATTACAGGGAAAGACTTGCTGATGAGATGAATGATGTTAAAAAGGATACAATTAATAATGTTCAGGATATTCTTGTGGATATGAAGAATAATGTGTATTCATTTGAAACAGATTCAGGAAAGTCTGACATGGTTACAGGTAAAATTGTTGCTAATTACCAGTGGTCTGGTGATGCTGTATATGCCCTTGACCAGGCAGAGGAGGACGGGCTTTATCTTGATTTTGCTGTACCTAATGAGTGTACAAATCTCTGGTTTGATGGATGGGTAATGCTTAAGGACGGTATAGGAAAAGACCAGGATAAAAAGCAGGCGGCACAGGCCTTTGTAAATTTCCTTTCAAGACCTGATAATGTTGTCCGCAATATGTATTATATTGGATATACTTCTGTTATATCAGGAGGGCAGGACAGCACAGTATTTGATTATGTTGACTGGTGCTATTCTGCAGATGATGACTGTGAGGATGTTACAGAATATTCTGTTGATTACTTTTTTAATGATGGAAGCAGTAATAAGGATTATGTACTTACTGTTGAGGCTGACCAGCCATACAGGCAGTTAGGTGCCCAGTATCCATCTGAAAATGATATAAAAAAGTCAGCAATAATGAGATTCTTTGACAAAGATGCCAACAGGGATATTAATAAGATGTGGATTAATGTAAGGTGCTTTAACATTAAGGATATACCAGTTGCCTGTTATATAGTTTTTGGTATAATTGCACTGTTTATTGCAGGATTATTGGTAAAAAAAATGATATGCAATAAGAAAAAAGTATGATATAATACTATCGGAAGTTATTTAACCTTATATTTTTAAGAAAGAGGGATATTTTAAAATGGGTGACAAGAAAAAATTTAAGATTTTTGTATGGATTATGCTAATTCTGGCAGTCGTTGGCAATGTTGTAATTACATTTATGGCTCCTGTTCAGGGAACAAATGGACTTATTGCTTCTATTTCAAAGAAGGCATGTTTTGTTGTGGCAGCTATTCTTATAGTAACAGCATTCATCAAGCATAAGTCTCTTACTAATATGGACAAGATAAGCAAATATATTGCACTTGGTGTTATTCTATATGCACTTATTGCTGTAGTTGCAGGATACATCGGTGTTATATCATTTAAGGACTTTAAGAAGGATAAGGAAACTTTAACACTTAACATCAGTGACTATGATGTATACCGTTCAGAGTATGGAAAGCTTGGAACACTTTATCATCTTAATGCTACAATTAATGATGAGCAGCAAAGTTTCTTAATCAACGAAGAGACATATAAGTCTATCAAAGAAGTAACACAGATTGAACTTGAGTATTACAAGAACAATATGGTTGTAAGCACAGTTAAGTGTAACGATGCTTATACAATAATTACTAACAGCGTAACTGATGCCATAAGTGATGTTTCTAATAACATTAAAGATAAGGCTAATAACATTATTGATTCTGTAACTAATGCAGTTAATGGCATTAAAGGAGAAGATGGAAACAATAACAGCGGTGACGCCGGAAATTTAGAATAAAAAAATTAGGCCAGCTAATATAGCTGGCCATCTTCATAATTATTTTTCATCTTTTCTTATTAAGTTCAATAGTTCCTCTAGTGTGCTATCTGAATTTTCATCATATAGCCTGCAAACCCTTTTGATATAGAGAATATCACAGTCACTATACATAGATATATTATCTATAGAAACACCATTTTTATACATATTTATAATGAATTTTAGATTAGCTAACTCAGTTCCTTCTTTTAGTCCTTCTTCTTTACATTCATTAAGTTTTTCCATTAATCTCACATATCTCACCTCAGCTTCCTGATCATTGTGAACCATTTTTACTCTGTTAGAAAGCTCTTTTATTCTTTTATCAGAGTATTTCCTTTTGTCGGGTTGTTCAATATAGTCAATGAATTCCTGTAGTTCAATAGGCATATTAGAAATATTCTTGCCTTTAGTATTAATAAAGATAGTATAGGCACCATCTTCTAAAACGAGGTCTTTTGATTCCTCACAATATGGTCTGAAGGTATATTTGCATAATGCTTTATCGAAGGGATCAAAAGTACATATAAATATTACATATACTTTTGGGACAACATTATAGTTGCTTATACCAGATGCGACATTTTTTGTTTCAATAAGTGCATGATAATATCTGGAACGTTTTATGGTATCACCTTTATCTTCATCCTGCATCTCTAAATCATAAAATGTCTGCTCATCATCAATAGCCAGTATATCTAATTGTATGCCTCGCAAACCTTTAAAATTTTTATATACTTGTTCTTCATGATGAAATGACAGAGCTTTTATTTTTAAGCCTGTTGTAATTTCAATAACATCTTTACATATATTTTTGTCCTTCAAAGCTTCTGTAAACATAAATTCACTCTTTAATGTCAGTTCTTTAAAAGGAACATTGTTCTTTAATTTTTTATTTAACATGAATTATATCTCCTCTTATAATATAAGGTGAAAAGACATAATATTATATAGTTATTATAACAAATCTTCACCTTATATTCTACAATTAATTCTCACATTATAGTTACTTCTTTTGAATCTCTGTCATAATAATATACATTATCAGAAAGTACGTCGCAACAGGCAACGTGGTCTTTATTAACATCATAAACAATCTTCTTTAATTCATCAATGTTATTAAGAATCTCCGACTCATCATTATATGGCAGTATAATAAACTCATGAATGGAACTTGGTACAAGAACAAGGTCTGTTTCAAACCTGTCCGCCACCTGCTCTAAAAGTT
The DNA here is from genome assembly GCA_024691145.1 of Lachnospiraceae bacterium. Lineage (GTDB taxonomy): Bacteria > Bacillota > Clostridia > Lachnospirales > Lachnospiraceae > JAILNW01. The sequence continues at coordinate 1,083 of JAILNW010000263.1, read as the reverse complement.
TTGGATAAAGAATACATGTGGCACCGTTAATATTAATATTATTAGTTAAAATATACATCTCAAGCGGAAATTGTCTGTTTTCCCTTGCTTCATCCACCTGATTTAAGAAGAAATCCCTAAATGTCATATCATCTGTTTTATTAATTATCTTATTGTCATAAATACTGCGGAATACAGGAACAGAAGGTATATGATTTCCTGCAATCATACGGTCAATAACTTCTTCAATTGAAAATAAAAATGGAACATGATAATTCTCGCTGTTTTTAACAGCATCTTTATACATCTGCTTATTTGATACGTCCCACAGTTCTTTATAATTATTGGTTACTTTGGTAGAAGAGAAACCACTGTCATTCATATCGAAGGCTAAAAGAAATATAATAGCCATATCTAAAAATGGAATATAAGGCATATCCTTTAACTGTTCTTTATTCTTTTTATAATTCACCAGCTTTATAAGGAGTTTATCCTTAACCTCATCATAATTATTACTAAAAATAACATTATCTGGCTTCCTGTCTAATGAAGCCCTGTAGGTTGTAAGAATACCAGAAACAGCATCACTTGTGGAATTGTCATATAAAAATTTATTATAAAATGAATCCAGATAAATCACAGGACTTACGTTATAACCTTTTCGGGTAAACATAAGTGCATCCAGTTCATAATTATTATTCTTCGTCACTTTTCTTAAAACCACATTAGTATCTTCGTCGCAGGCACCCTTAACCTCACTTAACATGAGGTTTGCGAAATCATATTTAGTCATTCAATTTTCCTCCATCTACTATACACAAAGCAAAAAAGTACCCTACTAATATATCATATAAAAAAATTAATGTATAGGGGAAAAATTAAAAAAACAATAAAAGTACAATATATTACATTTTTTTACATAAAAATAGCACCCCACATATTCAGGATGCTATAAAGCCATTATTAATATCTCATATTTTTCCTAATCATAATATGAAAAGCAACAAGAGAAAGCGTAGATAATATTGTTATGATACCCATAATTGTTTTATGTGTAGGTATAAATAACATAGTTACTCCAAATACTATAAATGTAAATAATGG
>JAILNW010000261.1 GCA_024691145.1 Lachnospiraceae bacterium | reverse complement strand
TGCTTATTCAGATATTGAAGTTGTTACAACGGATTAATAATTGACAGAAAGGAATGAACAACATGCTATTATCCGGTGCACAGATTCTAGTTGAATGTTTGAAAGAACAGAATGTAGATACTGTATTTGGCTTTCCCGGAGGAACGGTGCTAAATATTTATGACGAATTGTATAAACATAAAGAAGATATAAATCATATATTGACAACTAACGAACAGGCAGCAGCCCATGCGGCTGATGGATATGCCCGTAGTACAGGAAAGGTTGGCGTCTGTATCGCAACAAGCGGTCCAGGCGCAACCAATCTTGTTACGGGTGTTGCAACTGCATACATGGATTCGGTACCAGTTGTGTATATAACCGGCAATGTCGGACTTGACTATCTTGGAAAGGATAGTTTTCAGGAAGTAGATATTGCCGGAATTACTATGCCTATTACCAAACATAATTTTATAGTAAAGGATATAAGCCTTCTTGCAGACACGATTCGAAGGGCATTTGATATAGCAAGGAGTAGAAGACCAGGACCTGTACTTATTGATATTGTTAAGGATGTTACAGAGCCTGATAATATATATGAATATGAGAAAATGGATATTGATCTTACATATAAAAGAGATTATAAACTAAATAAAAAGGATATTAAGGAATTAATAAGTCTTATTAGAAAATCAAAAAAGCCTTTAATATGTGCAGGCGGTGGCGCTATTATATCTGGTGCTTCACAACAGGTATTAAGCTTTAGTGAGGTTATCGATGCTCCTGTTTGTGATTCATTAATGGGAAAAGGTATTGTTGATACTGAAAATGATAACTATATAGGCATGGTTGGAATTCATGGAACTAATACTGCCAATAAAGCCCTTAAGGAGTGTGATCTTCTGGTTGCGGTAGGAATGAGGTTTGGAGACAGACTTACTGGCAATAGTGATTCATTTGCCGAGGATACAAAGGTTATTCATATAGATGTAGACAGGGCAGAGATTAATAAAAATGTTATGTCTTATATGGGCATTGTCGGAGATGTGAGAACTGTCCTTGAAGCAATACTTAAGGAACTAGATGGCAAGGGTATATCATTTTCACATGAAAAATGGCAAAAACATATTGAAGAATTAAAAGAGAGCGATAAGGAATGTGAAGAAAGTAATAATCTTACTGCACCTTATGTAATAAAATGTCTGAATGGATTTATGGGAGAAGATGATATTATAGTAACTGATGTTGGACAGCATCAGATGTGGACAGCTAAGAATTTTCATTTTAGAAAGCCACACAGATTTCTTACATCTGGCGGGTTAGGAACCATGGGATATGGTCTTGGCGCTGCATTGGGAGCTAAAATAGGACATCCTAACCTGAATGTTGTAAATATAAGTGGTGATGGCTGCTTTCGAATGAATATGGGAGAAATTATTACATGTGTAAATTATAATGCAAAAGTAATAGATATTGTATTTAACAATTCTTCGCTTGGCATGGTAAGACAGATGCAGACTTTGTTTTGTGAAAAAAGGTATTCTGAAACAGATTTAAGCAATAATGCAGATTATTGCAAAATGTCAGAAGCAATGGGGGCAAAAAGTTTCAGAATTACAAAAAAAGAAGAGGTTAATGAAGTGCTAAAAAAAGCATTTTCATGTGATACTACAGTGGTGATAGAGTGTATTATAAATCGTGAGGATATGGTCGGTTATAATTGAAGTTGAATAGTAACACATTACTATTCATATAACTTTCCTGCCCAGGCCGCAGTCCATCTGCTTCGCATATGTCGCTACTTCGTAGCTTATGACTGCGACTGTGGGGCAAGTTCCTGCTTCGCAGGTACAGCCAAATATAACTTACAGATTAATATGCAAGCATATATGCTGTAATTTATATTTGGCTTAATATGAATAGTAACTTGCTATTGACAATATCTTAACGAAGTTTTATAATTAAATAGTTGAATGATAAATATAAATACACATATATATAAATTTAAGGAGGAACCTAAAGTGGGAAGAGTTTATAATTTTTCAGCAGGTCCAGCTGTTTTGCCTGAGTCAGTTTTAAAAGAAGCAGCAGATGAGATGTTAGATTACAGAGGAACTGGTATGTCAGTTATGGAGATGAGTCACAGATCCAAAGCATATGAGCAGATTATTACTGAAGCAGAGAAGGATCTTAGAGAACTGATGAATATACCTGATACTTATTAGGTATTATTCTTACAGGGTGGTGCATCTCAGCAGTTTGCAGCTATACCTATGAACTTAATGAAGAATAAAGTAGCTGATTATATCATAACAGGACAGTGGGCTAAGAAAGCTTATCAGGAAGCACAGATGTATGGAAAGGCTAACGCTATAGCATCATCAGCAGATAAGACATTCTCTTATATTCCTGATTGTTCAGATCTTCCTATCAGCGAGGATGCAGATTATGTTTATATTTGCGAGAACAATACTATATATGGAACTAAGTTTAAAGAATTACCTAATACTAAGGGTAAGACACTTGTTGCAGATGTATCATCATGTTTCTTATCAGAGCCTGTTGATGTAACTAAGTATGGAGTTATCTATGGTGGTGTTCAGAAGAACATAGGACCTGCAGGTGTTGTTATCGTTATCATAAGAGAAGACCTTATTACAGAAGATGTACTTGAAGGAACTCCAACTATGTTAAGATACAAGATTCATGCTGATGCTAAGTCTCTTTACAATACTCCACCAGCATATGGTATTTACATCTGCGGTAAAGTATTTAAGTGGATTAAAGAGATGGGCGGCCTTGAGGCTATGAAAGCACATAATGAGAAGAAAGCTAAGATTCTTTATGATTTCCTTGATGAAAGCAAGTTATTCAAGGGAACAGTTGAGAAGAAGGATCGTTCTCTTATGAACGTACCATTCGTAACTGGTAACGAAGAACTTGACGCTAAGTTTGTTAAAGAAGCTAAAGAAGCTGGATTTGAGAACCTTAAGGGACATAGAAGTGTTGGTGGTATGAGAGCCAGCATCTACAATGCAATGCCAATCGAGGGTGTAGAAAAGTTAGTTGAATTCATGAAGAAGTTTGAAGCAGAGAATATGTAATAATTATAAGGAGCGATTTTAATGGTAAAGTATAATTGTTTAAATCCTATAGCAGCATGTGGACTTGATTTGTTCACTGAGGGTTTTGAAAAGACTGAGAATTTTGAAGAGGCTGATGCAGTTTTAGTAAGAAGTGCTGCTATGCATGATTTGGAGTTATCTGATAATTTAAAGGCAATAGCAAGAGCAGGTGCAGGTGTTAACAACATTCCTCTTGACAAATGTGCAGAGAAAGGTATCGTTGTATTCAACACTCCGGGAGCTAATGCTAATGGTGTTAAAGAGCTTGTTGTAGCTGGTATGTTATTAGCATCAAGAGATGTTGTTGGTGGTATTAACTGGGTACAGACTGTTAAAGATGATGAGACAGTTGCTAAGCTTGTTGAAAAAGGAAAAGGAAAGTTTGCAGGATCTGAGATTCAGGGCAAGAAGCTTGGTGTTATCGGTCTTGGAGCTATAGGTGTTCTTGTAGCTAACGCAGCTAACCGTCTTGGTATGGAAGTTTATGGATGTGATCCATATATTTCTGTAGATTCTGCTTGGAATCTTTCAAGAGATGTAAAGCACGTTAAAGACAGAGAAGAGATTTTCAGAGAGTGTGATTATATTACAGTTCATGTACCTCTTCTTGATGATACAAAGGAAATGATTAATAAAGATACAATTGCTATGATGAAAGATGGAGTTATCATTCTTAACTTTGCAAGAGATCTTCTTGTAAATGATGATGATATGAAGGCTGCTCTTGAGTCTGGCAAGGTTAGAAAGTATGTAACTGATTTCCCTAACGCTAAGACAGCAGGTATGGAAGGTGTTATTGCAATTCCTCACCTTGGAGCTTCAACAGCTGAGTCAGAAGACAATTGTGCTATGATGGCTGTTAAAGAGATAATTGATTACATTGAGAATGGTAACATTGTTAACTCAGTTAACTATCCAAAGTTAAATGTAGGTATCTGTACTACAGCAGGAAGAATTGCTATTAATCATAGAAATATTCCTAACATGTTAACACAGTTTACAAAGGTTCTTTCTGATGCTGGAATCAATATTGAGAACATGACAACTAAGAGCCGTGACGCTTATGCATATACTGTAATTGATACTAGCTCAGCTATGAATCAGAGTATTGCAGATACAATTACTGCAATTGAAGGTGTTTTCAAGACTAGAATTATTAAATAATTTAGATTTTTGGGCGTTATGGTTATATCCGTAACGCTCTTTTTGGAGGTTTGGGTATGGACAAGAAAAAAATTTTAACTATGATGGCAGCATGTATTTTACTTACAGGCTGTGGTGTAAAAGACAGCACTAATAGTGCAGCAAACACAGAAGAGAAAAACGAGAATGTTACAGAAGAGATAAAGGAAACAGAAAAGGCAGAAGAAACAAAGGAGCCTGAAAATACTGAAACTCAGGAGCTTCAGGGTGAGATTGTTTCTAAGATGTATGGAAATGATTTTTCGTCATGGAAAGAAGGATATGCCGATTTTATCAAAAATCAGGTAGATACTGAAGAGCTACCTGATATGGTAATGGGACTTATTTATCTTGATGATGATGATATGCCTGAACTTTATATTAATACAAATATGGGTGCAGGTGGAGAAATCGTAGCTTCATTTAAAGACGGAAAGGTTAGTTACAACTGGATGGGAGGAGACGGTTTCTCATATTATATGCCTGAAAAGGCAATGTTTTATCAGGAATGTGGCCGCATGGGATGCTATAATTCATCTATATA
>JAILNW010000244.1 GCA_024691145.1 Lachnospiraceae bacterium | reverse complement strand
ATAAGAGAAAAGTTAAAAGCACTTGTTAATGATGATGATTTAACGGTTTTTATATTTAATTTCATATGAAATCACCTTTCCTAATTTCATTTCTACTTTTTCTCTTAGGCAACCTCTATTATCATCAAAATTGCACAGTTTTCCTTATACTATAATTATAAAAAATTCAATTACCATAGTCAACCAATTATTTACATAATTTGTAAAAACATACTGTTACTGTTGACGGTTAGAATACATTAAAATATAATTAGAAATACACATGTATTATTGTAATGTCAAAATAATTATAATATAATCATATTATGACAATACAAAAAATGTTATTAATTATTTGGAGGTATTTTTTATGGAAAAAAATAACAAAGTATTAATTATAGTGTTATCTGTAATAGGAGCATTTTTCCTTTTATCTGTTATAGCATTTGTGTTTCTCCCATTCTTTTTTATTTCAAATGTAAAAAGTAATGGCAAAGTCTCTGTTCACAGTCACGTAAGCAGCACAACAACACCTCTTAATGAAGAGGATGAAGAAGCCGCTGGTGAGATCGTTTATTATGAAAAAGAGGAAAGACAGCCAATGAGTTTTATGATAAATAGTTTTGAAGGTAATTTTGATACTGTTTTAAAACAGTATGTTCATGACCTTAATAATTGGCAATTTGAAGAAATTATCGCTAGTTCGGCTACAAATTCAATAATGGGTACTTATGATTTCTGGACAGAAATGGATGGCAGTGTTTATTCTTCTCAGGTTATTGAAGACGAAGAAAATTATAAGCTTGTAAAAATTGTATTAGATATTACAAAACCAGGAGTTAGTTTACTAAAAGAGGGGAAAAATACAAAGTATGTTTATATAGCAAAAATCGAGCCAGCTTCACATGAACAATATTGGGCATTTTCTCCAATGTTTGATACACCTGACGAACTTGAAAAGCCACACTATACAGCAGGGTATATAGACAGCTGGGATTATCAGATTATAAATGGTGGTTATGGTTTTTGTGATGATAAATATTATGGTTACTCACCTATGGCACCCGAAGAACTAATTCCTTTCGATCTTGATGGTGACGGAATAAAAGACATAATAGACATTGAGGAAACAAGTATTTCTCATAATTCTGCCATTATCACTATCAACAAAGGAAAAGACAATGAAGCTACAGCTGAATGGAAGCCAAATAACGCAGCTTCCACAGCCTTCAATGCCTTTATTATAGACTATGATCCTTCAGATAACTACTTAAATCTTGCATTACACTGGGCAATATTAAAACCTTCGCCATCCTTTGATGATGTATCTTGTTTTAATTTTCTTTCAATATATCAGTATGATGGAAAGAATCTTACCTTAAAAGAAAATGCAAAGGGTAATGTTGACCCATTAACTGGATTAATAGTTGAAAAACTTAACTACTAAAAATAAAACAATAAGCTGTGAATCTTACATGGTCCACAGCTTTTTAAAATTATAAATGTTTTACATATCTTGTTCCTCTTCCCGCTCCATTTTTTTCAATATATCCTTTAGCTAATAATTCGTTTAATATTCTGACTGTCTTATCTTTGCTCCAGCCTAAGGTTTCAGATATTTCTCTGCTTGACATACTTACTGTTCTTATTACATCCATTACTTTCTTGTGGCTAAGGCTTATTCCATTAAATGCATTAATACATGGCAAAACCACCTTTACAGAATTATCAGTAACTTCAAATACCGGCTTAACCATTTCATTTTTATAAACATCTATAATTCTTCTTATTCCCGTGCCAAACATCTCTATAAGATTCAAGCGAAAGAATATATTGCCAATAATAGGATTTCTCAGATTTGATATATATCCATTTAAATATTCTTCCTTAGTTATTCCTTTCGGAAGCCCACCAGGTGATATTATTTCTATCTTATCCTGGAACATAAGTATACGAATATTTGCATTTATATCCCATGTTCTATGCACAAGTGCATTCGCTACTGCTTCTCTAAAAGCTGCCTCTGGTATATTTTCAACCTTTTTTCTTTCAATTCCATCTATACTTTCAAATGTATAATAACGTTCATACATTCTAACTGCCCTGTCATATTGCTCAAGTATCGATATTCCTGATAAATTTTCCCTGTCTAATATCTCATTTATTGTATTACCAAACCTTGCAATATCGATGCCACTATATTCGTTTGAATCTGAAAACAAAGCTGCTACAATATTATATTTCAAATCTTCATCATAAAAACCCAGAGTACGAAGCATATCATCTGTCATCTTTTTTATTCCCAGTTTTTCTTTGAATTTTAATTCAAAATATGAAAATTTTAAATCTTCTTTTCCACATGATAATTTTTCATAATACAAATTTGCTCCTTCCAAAGTAAGTCTTTTAAGTTCCAATTGATCAACCTCAATTGTAGCTGTATCACTTCTTCTATATGCTTTTCCCTTATACAAATAAGGCTTATATTTACCTTCTGAAACCTTTAAACTTATTACACCATTTCTTTTATTTACACTCATAGAATAATCCGGTTTTGGGCTTATACTATCATTAATTTTATTTTCTATATCTAGAACAAGCTTATCAGCATTATCCAATCCTTTAATATTTCCTTTGTCATCCACGCCAAACATAATTGTTCCACCATTAAAATTTGAAAATGCACTTACTGTCTTCAAAAACGTATTTGTTATGGTTTCTTTAAATTCCAGACCTTTATTTTCACGCATAAAAAACACCACCTTTTTTATTATATAATAACATAGTTTCATTCAAAATGCAACGTAAACGTTTGCGTTGCATTTTACGTTGCATTTTAAGACGTGATTTTCCTTTGCGTTGCATTTTAAATGCGTCGAAAAGGGAAATCCTATAATATTAGTATGCCCCTTTCTTTTTTATTTACTTTAAATAACTCCTAAATAATATATTGTATATTTTCCTCTAATGCATTATAATAAAGAAGTGTTTGAAATTATTTGACTATTACAAGGAGGATTATATATATGAAACTAGGAATTGTTGGTTTACCTAATGTTGGTAAAAGTACATTATTTAATTCATTAACTAAGGCAGGTGCTGAGTCTGCCAATTATCCATTCTGTACTATCGATCCTAATGTAGGTATCGTTGCTGTACCAGATGAGAGACTTGGTGTTCTTGAGAAGATGTATGATTCAGCTAAGGTTGTTCCTGCTGTTATTGAGTTTGTTGATATTGCAGGTCTTGTTAAGGGTGCATCTAAAGGTGAAGGTCTTGGAAACCAGTTCCTTGCAAACATCAGAGAAGTAGATGCCATTGTTCACGTTGTAAGATGTTTTGAAGACAGCAATATTATTCATGTTGACGGAAGCATTGATCCACTAAGAGATATCGAAACTATTAATCTTGAGCTTATATTCTCAGATATAGAGATTTTAGAGAGAAGAATATCTAAAACTACAAGAGGTGCTCGTAACGACAAGATGTTAGCTAAAGAACTTGAACTTCTTAACAGATTAAAGGCACATCTTGAAGATGGCAAGATGGCTAAGAGTTTTGAAACAGATGATGAAGATGAACTTGCATGGATTAATGAGTATAATCTTCTTACTTATAAACCAGTTATATATGCTGCTAATGTTATTGAAGACGACCTTGCAGACGATGGCAACAGTAATGATAATGTAAAGAAAGTTCGTGAGTTTGCTGCAACTGAGAATTCAGAAGTTTTTGTTATCTGTGCGCAGATTGAACAGGAAATTGCTGAACTTGATGATGATGAGAAGAAGATGTTCCTTGAGGACCTTGGTATCGCTTCTTCAGGACTCGAGAAGCTTATAGCTGCAAGTTACAGAATTCTTGGTCTTATAAGTTACCTTACTGCAGGTCCTACAGAAACAAGAGCCTGGACTATTAAGAAAGGAACAAAAGCTCCTCAGGCGGCCGGAAAGATTCATAGTGATTTTGAACGTGGATTCATAAGAGCCGAGATTGTAAGTTATGAGAACCTTGTTGAATGTGGTTCTTACAATGCTGCAAAGGATAAAGGACTTGTTCGTTCAGAAGGTAAGGAATATGTAGTTCAAGATGGAGATGTAGTATTATTCAGATTCAATGTATAATTAAGGGGGATTGTTTATGACTTATGTTCCATGTACTAATTTATTACTAAAGATGGGTAATATAAGATTCCCACACCTGCACATTGAATTAAAGAATGTACCTATGTCCTTTAACATATTTGGATTCTCCATTGCATTATATGGTGTTATAATTGCAATAGGAATGATAGCTGGATACAGTGTTGCACAGTGGCAGGCAAAAAGAACAGGACAGGATCCTGAACTTTACCTTGATTTTGCCATGTATGCTATTATATTATCTGTAATTGGAGCCCGCATTTACTATGTAATATTCAGCTGGGATGGTTACAAAGATGACCTTGTACAGATACTTAATATAAGAGGTGGCGGACTTGCCATATATGGTGGTATAATAACTGCTGTTCTAACAGCATATGTATATTCAAAGAAAAAGAAGATATCCTTTGCACTTCTAGCTGATACAGGCTGTGCTGGCCTTGTAACAGGACAGATTATTGGAAGATGGGGTAACTTCTTTAACAGAGAAGCTTTCGGAAGCTACACTAATAACCTTTTAGCCATGCAGCTTAGACTTGATGAAGTATCACAAAGTGCTGTAGCTAATGATCCTGCTTACCTTAAGAATCTTAAAGTAATTAATGGTGTTGAATATATTCAGGTACATCCAACTTTCCTTTATGAATCTTTATGGAATATAGGAGTGCTTGTTATATTGATTCTTATGACTAAGCGTAAGAAATTTGATGGTGAACTTATTCTCTTATACCTTGCCCTTTATGGACTTGGACGTTCCTTAATTGAGGGACTAAGAACAGACCAGCTGCTTTTATGGAATACTAATATTGCTGTTTCACAACTTCTTTCTATTCTGTTAACAGTTGTCTGTGCAGGCATTATTATATATAAGCTTGTTATGATTAAAAAGAATACAAAGGCAGAGGATTAAATTAATATGAGAAAGATAATACTGGCGTCTGGTTCTCCCAGACGCCGTGAAATTTTAAAACAAATTGGCATAGATTTTGAAGTAATGGTTAGTGACTGTGAGGAAGTAATAACTAAA
>JAILNW010000205.1 GCA_024691145.1 Lachnospiraceae bacterium | reverse complement strand
GGATATGTAACATTTATATATTGTTTTGTTTCTCCATGAGTATTTAATGATAAATGATTCTTATTTTTTACAATTAATACTCCGTCTTTAACTTCTACATTATACTTCATTTCCTTATATAAGCCATAATCAACTCTAAATGATTCCCCTTGTTTAAATGAAACCTTTACAAGATCTACATTAATATCAATAGATGATATTGATTCTGGTTCTGTATGCCCTTCCATAAGTGTTAATTCATCAACATCTGTACCACTTACTATGTTTGACCAGTTAACCTTATAGTTACTTAGCTTACTTCCTATTCCAATTAACAATCCTCCAAGTATTAAAAATCCCACTCCAATATAAATTCCAATTTTAAATAATTCTTTCATATATCATTACTCCTTTTATTTATCATATACTAATTATTTTTCTTCTTTTCATATGTGGCAATAATTACTTCTGCTAACTTTGTTACTCCATATGCTATAGATACAGTTCCTATTATTCCAACACCAATCTTTAAAAGTGCTTTTCCTGCTAATACAGCGGCAGGAACACTGCTTGAACCAAATATCAATGGTATAGTTCCAAAACCTGATGCAATCAGAGCAAATATTGTTACAACTGCAGCAAATAAAAGAGATCCAATTACAACCACTGCTACAAATATAAGTATAGCTGCTACAAAAACTATCGGAATTGCTGCAGGTGCTGCCAGTATTCCAAGAATTATCAGCCAGATAGCCTGTGAATTATTCTTCACACCACCTTCTTTTTTTGCCTTTACTATCTGCTTGTCTGTAGCTTCATCAATAATTTTCTTTGCCACTTCATCAACTGTTCCCACCAGTGGAATTACGTCTTCATTCTCAGATACACCTGCATCAAGGAAATATTCCGTATAATAATTAAGTGCATCATCAAATTCAACTTTAGGCAACCCTCTTAGCTTTCTTGATAATTGATTTAAAAATTCCTTTTTATTCACAATATTCAACCTCTTTTCTAAACTATTCCATCATAAAGTTAATTTTACTTGATGATGCATCTATATTAATTTTCTTATCATTATTACCAGATTTGTCTATATAATCCTTTAATGATTTTCCATTTATTTTGCATATAGATGAATTTTGTGTCATTGCATACTTATAATCATCTGTTTTTCCATTTAGCTTCATATTAATCACGCTTGCATCAGTTATAATATCCACATTATTAACTTTCAATTCTTCTGTATCTATATTACACGTATAGGCGCTTATATAGGCACTATCCAGATTCATCTTATCCATTGATATACTTGATGTAAATGCTTCTATGTTGCAAAAGTCAAATGTTGTATCCTTAGGATAAATTATCTTAATGTATTGCTCATCATAATACTTAAGATTCGTTAAATTACTATGTTTATAATCTATATACAATACATTGTCTTTTTCTTCTAGGGTGTATAGCATATCTCTGTAGGTTCCATATTCCACCTTGAACTCGTCTCCCTGCTCAAAAGTAACATTAACCTTACTTACTTTCATTGCTATACCTGTAATATCTTCAAATTTCTTATTTCCTTCAACAAGCTGCAATCCACTATCTTCATAAACAGCACTTGATATTATGATATTTCCTACTCTAATATTTTTAATGTGTCTTGAAAATATCATTAGTAATCCACCTATTAATAACAATGTAATGCCTATAAAAAATCCAATTTTAAAAAATCTATTCATCACAGTCACTCCTCATATATCCGTTACTTATTAAAGCTTACTTTAACTTTGCCAGCATTTACTTCAAATGATATCATTCTTTCTTTTTCATCTGACGTGCTGTATTCTGCAAATGATTTACCATTTATAGTACAAACAGAGTCATTGCTATTTAATCTGTAACCATATTCTTCAATATTTCCTATCAAATCCATAGTTATCATACATGCGTTTGCTTTTATATCGATATTATCAAACTCAGAATCACTAACTTTTACTTTGCTGGCATTAAGATTCATGTTATTCTCTTTTGTTTTCATCTTATCAAAAGATAAGTTTGATGCTGTACAATGAATGCTGCATCTATTAAATAAAGCATCTTCAGGATATATGATGTTAATATACTGTCTGCTGTTAATATTCTTAACAGATGAAGATGAACTGTTATGGCTTACATTAATTACTCCTTCATTTACCTCTACAGTGTATTTAGAATCCTCATAAAAACCATATTCTACTTTATATTCCTCACCTTGTTTAAAGTTCACATTAACTGCATTAATGTCCAAATTAATCTCCATAATGTAATCAGATTCAATAGAATCTTCTTTAAGTACCATATCTGAATTTTTGCCATTTG
>JAILNW010000136.1 GCA_024691145.1 Lachnospiraceae bacterium | reverse complement strand
CCTCCAATAAACTCACGTACCAGTGATGTATTACAGATACAGCAAACTGTCTTGTTATAAAGGGCAGTGATTCAGATCTTGAAGGACAGATAAGTTTTACATATGATGAGGACGAATATCAGTTTGTAATTGAAAACTTCAGAATTCAGCTTACAAGAGAAGAATATTTTAATGATATTACAACAGATCTTGTAATAACAGTTCCAGATGCGAACTTTGTGTATAATAATGGTTCTACACTTTCAGACGAATTTAAGAGATACTGTTTAATTAGTAGTGAACTTGACATAAACAGTAACTGTGAAGTAAATATAAAAGGTAATATATGGGCTGGTGATGGAGGAATCAAAATTAAGGATGGTCTTACAAAATGTAAGGTTGAATGTGATTCCATGTATGCAGGAGGCGGATTAAATCTGACTGACTGTTATAATAAAACCAGTACAGGTGTTACTAATTTCAAGATGTCAATGCTTGCAGGAAGCAAGTCAGACTCACTTTATCCATATCTTGCAGCTAAGAAGATAGTTGTTGATTCAAGTAATCCGGCTTCAAATGATACTGATAATAATAACAAGAATCTAGATGTTTCAGCAGCATGTATAGTAGGAGATGACCTTGTACTTGAGTCACCATACTCTACAGCATCATTTACTGGAACATATTCAGGAGTAGGTTCAGGTGCAACAAGTTTTGGTAATTCAAGAAGTTCCATTATACTTAATGGTAAATATTCTTCACTTGATATGCAGCTTGAAGCATTGTTACTTGCAGGACAGGCATGTGTTAATGGTTCTTTGATTAACAATATTGGTGATACAGATCTTGGAGTTAATTTTGATTCAAAAAGTTTAAATGATATTGTTACAGGTGAAAGCATTTCTGTAAGAGGTAACCAGGCAGCATATCTGATTCCTGTAGAATACCTTCCTTTCTCAGGTAATCCGGTATTAATTGATGAGTATAATACAGTTATTTATAACTATGATGGAAGCAGTAATAATGAAAGACTTACAAATCTTAAGAATGAAATAGTTAGTAATATTAGTGCGGCAAAACCTGATGTTGCAGCTCATTTGGCAGATACTAATAAAATAGCAACTTATTTTTATAAACCATATGGAACTACACAGCTTGTATATTTTTATTACAACTTTTCAGAGGCAGGAGCAAAACTTTATTTTCAGGAGAACTATATGAATGGTGCTACTGATATGATAAATCAGTTTGCTTCATTGATACCTGTTAAGAGTATAAATATTAATTCCGTTGTGTATAACGTAATGGGTAACTTTGTAACAAGAGCAGATTCAGTTTCACAGGAAGTAAGAGCGGCTACAGGTGATGCAGGTGGTGCTGATAATGCAAGAAGAAGATATAATAACCTAAAGGCATTCTTTAGTACATCAACATCAGCCGTGACAAATGCAGATGGTTCTGCTTACGATTATAATTCTGCAAGCGCACTTAATTACCTTATAAAGTGGGAGAATATACAAAAGTCGCCGGCAGAATCAACAAATGTTATTGATTCTACAATCGATGGATACAGAGTTTTAGTTGTTGATAATAAAGACTTTTCAGCAGTTGAAGTACCTAATGGCTTTTGCGGTATCGTAATTGCAACTGGCGATGTTAAAGTGGCAACAGGTAATGCAAAGGGATTATTTGTAGCACAGGGAAAGGTTACTTTATCTGTTAATGCAAATATAGAGGCAGATACAACAATTATTAATGCTATTCTTAGAAATGCTGACAGTTATGAAGCACCTGAAACAACTACTTATAAAGTAGATGGAGAGCCTATAACACTTAAGGACGTATTTGCTAACTATAATGAATCATCTGCAGTTGAGGAAGTTGGTTCATTTGTATCAATGGAAAAAATGATAGGATATGCAAACTGGAGAAAGAACTAATAACATAGTATTATAGAGTAAATGAGGTATGTCTTATGAATAATAAAGGTATGACCATGGTTGAAATATTAGTTGTTATAGCGATTATTGGCATAGTTGGCTCCCTGACAACCATAAGTATTAATTCACTTAGTAATTCTAATGTGAAATCAGTAGTTAAAGAAATAGACAGTTATATGGCTAAACTTAGAATTGAAAATATGAGTAAGACATCGCAAAGTCAGAGATATATAAAAATATCGACTGATACCAGTGGTAATTATTTCCTTGCTATTTGTGATAATGCAGGGCTTAGCGATAGCTCAATTGTAGGTGACAAGCTTGGAAGCAAGAAGGTTAATCTTGAGTTAATAAAAACATCTGGAAACCTTACCGTAAGCAGTTCCTCTGTTACAACAATGTTTGCCATAACATTTGGCAGGGACGGTTCACTTTATTATGTGGATTCAACGGGTTCACCTATAGATGATGTGGAAGGAATATATGCAACTAATGGTAACAAAGAGGCAACTTTAGTAACTGTTGAAGCAACAGGAAAGCATTACGTTGAGTAAACTACATAAACACAGGAGATGGTTATATGAATAATAAAGGTTTTACCTTAATTGAAGTGTTGGTAGCTCTTGGCATTTCTTCGATAATTATGTCTGCAATAGTTACATTTATCGTAGTTGGCTCAAGATCCTACAAGATGACGGAGCAGGAAGTCAATATGCAGACAGAATCGCAGACTGCAATAAACCTTGTAGGTAATGTATTATTAGAGGCAAATGATGTAAAATATGGATATTTTGCAGCTACAACACCACCGGTAAAGGAAACAGGAAAACCAGTATGGGCTGATTATATAAGAGTTGATCAGAAAAAGTACGATGGTGCAAGTTTATCATATATAGTTCATTACTTTGTTCAAAGTGATAATAATATTTATTATAAGAAGTATACATTTGATACTGAGGATGACTACAATAATGTTGATAATGATACACAATGCACAGATGTTCTTTCTGAAACAAAGAAAAATCTTATGGCAGCAAAGATAGAAGATAATGGAATGAAGCTTAATATTAACAAGAAAAGCGGAAACATTGTAAATGTCTTTGTAGAACTTGTATTTATGACAGATGATGGAAGGACACTTAGTGTTAAAAATACAATTCGACCAAGAAACAATGTTGTATACGCCGGAGGCGGAGGAATGCCAGGTGGAGGCGGAAGTAGTGATCCAATGTTTAGTGATAATATGGTAAGAATGTATGACATCGAAGGAACTGGTCCATATTACATGGATCCACATAATGTAGAACATAAGATTAATACTGGCACAACGTATGGTTTTAGTTGGAACGGAAAGTTTTATTCATGTATAATGGATGGGGATGATATAGCATCAATAACGGAACTTGCTACAATAAATGATCCTGGTGATCCTGAACTTATGCAATATTTAAACGAAGTGGAATATGATTATGTTTTTAGGTACAATGGACAAATATACATAATGCCGACGTTTGTTTCAATATGGGAAGATCCATATGATGAAATTTTTACTGATTCTTTGTTAGCTAGTTTAGGACTGTAGGTTTTGGATAGTAACTATTAACAGATTTTCTTAAGAAATGAGGTAATGATTATGAAGAGACAAAGACCGATAGCAATTGGTATTATATTTGCTTTGGTGCTGTCATTGTTAGCTCCATTATCGGAAAGCTTAAGCAGAGTTCTTAATGCCGATATTATTACAGCTAATGCCATGTCCACTGACGAATATGGTACAGAGTCAAATCCTTACAGGATATTGCAGATTGTTCCTGACTCCTCAATGGGAACAATGAAATATCTTTTGTCTGGATTTGATAAGTATACGAAGAATTCTTCTGCCACATATGGACTTTCAGATATAACAACTTTAGGAGAACTTATAAGTGATGGAGAGGATACAATTCTTCGTTATGAGGAAACTGGTAAGGAATTTAAGCTTGATCCTACATCTAGTGAACTTGCAACAGGAGACTGGGAGGCAGATAACAGTATTGAGTTTAACCATGTTAATGGTTATTATCAGTATACTACAACAGGAGATTACAAACTAGATTCTGCAACAGATGGCTATGTATACAGCGGACCTGGTGCACAGTATCTTCCAAACGTAATGTACTATACAGATGATACATCAGTAGGAAATCTTGATTTTAATGTTATATTTTCATATGATGATGGAACTTCTTCTGGTGAAAAGTATGTTGTAAAGGAAGAAGTTTCAAAAGAAGGCGGAGATTATAAGAAAGCTAACTTTTATATGCAGGACAACAACGGTGATACATGTCCAAGATTTATGCTTGTAACAGGTGCAACAACAAAACAGAGATATTCTGTTGATACTGTTACAAAGAATGAGAGTGGCTTCTATATTGAAGATGAAGGACGTTACACATTTAATGATACTCAGATGAATGACAGTAAAGAAAGCAGATGTGACGTTACTTTTAAAGCAGATGATACTGGTGATTATTATATTGCTAACATGTGGGCCCCTAGAGAGGAAGATGGACCACTTTACAGATATACAATGCCTGATTATTATATTTTCGATAAAGGCAATGGAGATTATGATGTAACATTTACTCATCTTGAAGGTTCAACTTCAGAATATACATATACTGCAACAGCAAGTATAAGTGAAGAAAATGGTAATTATGCTGCAGTACTTGATTCTGCTACCCCTTATCGTGAAGCGGTACCAGGTGAAACAGGATATTATAAATTTAGTTATCTTTACAGATTTAGTTATGATAAAGGAAATGGACAGTATAGTTTTACAGAAGCAAATATAGTTGATGCAACAGAACTTCCACAGCCTTTACCAGAAACTTTAGTGGATCCTGAACAGAAATTCTGGTTAACAAATCAGACTATTTACAGAGAAGGATATGTAAAGAAAAGCTTTAAGATTGTAAATAATGATTTATTAAAGAGATATTTTATAGGTTTAGACTCAAAAGAGCAGAGAGATAATTATTATATTGAGATTACTACGTTTACTCCTACAGATTTAAATAGCAATGTTGCAAGTGCAGCATCAAGTGGTACACTTAATGCACTTCAGACAGCAAATCTTATTTATATTACTGATTATTTTGATTCTAAATTAACTAAATTAGCAGAAATTACTCCTTCTAATGCAAACTACTCAGAAAGTAATGATATATCTGCTGATGTAGCCCTGAAGTTAGTAGAGTGTGTAACAGGAAAGGATACCAAGTCCAGAAACCCGGGATTAATACTTGATTATAAAGAAAGTGCATATAGTAATGCGAATAGTTCAACAAAGGTTAATATGTACAAGTTTATTGCTGCAGGTGCAATATATGGAATTTCTGGATTTTATAACTTTTTCCTGAATGATTATAATGGAACAGCAACACCAGCAATGTCATTTAATGATACTTTTACAAAAGTAAAGCTTATTCCACATGCAGGCAGTATGAAGGGCTTGCTTGGAGTAAGAAATGTTGACCTTGTACCAGGTTCAGGTGTTAACAAATATGAATATACAAGAAGTGTTATAGAAAATGTATATTTTAATGTATCTAAAGGATATTCTGAAAGCTTGTTAACAAATCTTAATAATGAGATATATACATCAACTAATCATTCAACTTACGCAAAGGCATTTGAGGATGCAAAGGAAGTAATTGACAATGATAGTGTGGGAAGATTTGCAATAGATAAAAGACTTACACCAGCAGCAATGATGTATTATGTAGCAAACTACAGAACAGATTATAATGCCCCTGTTGATAAGGAGAGCTTAAAAGTACTTGATATTGAACCTTGCAATGATTTTACTACTGCAAAGTCATCATTTAGCTTAAATGGTGAATTTTCAGATAATAGTACTGTAGGAGATCTTAGTGTAAAATTAACAGAAAGTACGATAAATAATGAAACATGTACAAACATAATGAAGGTTTATTTTAGAAGTGTTCTTAGTGATTTTTACGGACCAATTGAAATAGAGGAACAGACTTCCGCTGAGTTTATTGGTGAAATAGGTGACCTTAATACAATGTACGATGTTATCTACTTTGGACTTAACACAGGAAAGATGAATCTTACAAGTACACATAATTCAAACGATACTTTAAATTATGGATGGACACAGTATAATGACAACAGACTTGACGGACTTATTTATATGCATGTTGGTGATAGAGTTATTGGTACCTTAAAGTATGGTGGAATTAAGGAAACAAGGCTTGTAAATGTAGGAGGAAAGAATGTTCCGACTGAAATGGAAGACTCATCAGTTTATTCAGGTCAAAGAACAGTAAGTGGAAGTGTATCTGATTTATTTAGTTCAACAAATATTTCCACTGTTACTTCTTTAAGGTATAGTGGAAATGATCTTACAAAGGTAATGGTTAAAAAGCTAAAAGAGTTTGTTGATGCAGGATACTGTATTTTGGCAGAAAATGCTTTATATGATTGCAATAAGAAATATATTGATGACTCATCTAATATTTACAATTTCTTTGCGGATGTTAGAAGTAAAGATAATGTAATTGATGTATCTAGTGCTGCTGATAATGCAACAATGAAAAAACTTGAAAAGGCAATCGGATATGAGAAAATAAAGATTCATTTATCTGAAAAGCCGGCAAATAATGTTACTGATACGGGTATTACTCAATATAATAATCAATTAGTTGATGGTAAAAAAACTATTAAGTTTACATTTAAAATAGAAGATGATAATGTATCAGATATAGCAACATATACTGCTCAGATATATATTGATAGTGATGCAGATGGTTTTTATGAGACTAAAGCAGATGGCTCTAATGAGGTTGTTAGAACAAGAACAAATCTTAAGAAAAATACAGAGTATACCATGTA
>JAILNW010000125.1 GCA_024691145.1 Lachnospiraceae bacterium | reverse complement strand
ACTGTCTTGGTTATGATACTATTGATAATAATGGTATTAATGATAAAGCAAATGAAGGTGTATTTGAAGGAAGTTACTTTGCTGGATAAAACATATAATATACATACATTTGGCAGACCAATTGGTCTGCCATTATTTTATGCATTCTGGTACCATAATTTCCCATAATTATATTAGCGTATTTATTGTAAATAAATATATATTATGATATACTATAATAGTATTAGTTTATTGCAAATAACGAAAAGGAGTGTTTTTAATGAAAAGAAAAACAGTAAGTTTTCTAATTATGCTAGTAATGTTAATAACCCTCGCAACACCAACTAAG
Source organism: Lachnospiraceae bacterium (assembly GCA_024691145.1). Classification (GTDB taxonomy): domain Bacteria; phylum Bacillota; class Clostridia; order Lachnospirales; family Lachnospiraceae; genus JAILNW01. The sequence goes on along the minus strand of JAILNW010000125.1, from coordinate 4,548 downwards.
GCTAAAGCTGAACCTGTAGTAGGTAGAATTGGGACTACAAAAGTAGGAAGTATCGCTGTATCTTATACTGCCGGTAATTCACAAGTATATGCTAATAAAATTTCAAAATCAGATGGTACTGTGGTACGTTATGTTTATTCAAGTAATTATATTGTTAATCCAGAATCGATATTAAAATTAAAATCAGTATTAGAACCTGAATATTCATCACTTATTCCAGATGATTATAGTAATGAAGATGATATTGGAATTACAGTGTGTTCAGATTCTTCTCTTGTTAATTCTATGGATGAAAATTGGACATCTTCAGAATGGGTCGCTAAAAACCTAATTGCCATAAAAACAGTAAATAATGTAACAAATGAAACTGGAGATGGAATAAATCAAACAGCACTTTCTAATGAAAAATCACTCACAGCATTATTTAATGAAATAAAAAATGCTGTGGAAGCTGAAAATCAAGCAAGCTGGGAAGCAGCGGAACTTGAAAAAAAAGCAGCATGGGATGCAAACGAAGCTGAGCAACAGGAAAAAGATCCTACATATGTTCCACAAGAATATGTTAAAAGTGAATATGTACCTATGGATTTTAGTACACTTAGTGAAACAGACATTGATAATGTAAAAACATTAGAAGATTATCAAATAGCCATTCCTACTGGAACTTCATTTGCTTCAAGTTATGTATTTATCGAAGGAAAATTATATAAGGTAGCTAATCCTACAATTATATGTCAAATAGCTAGTATTTATACAGAACATACAATTATTGATGATACAGAAAATATAACAAAAATCAACTCACTAAATATTAGCATTAAAAATCCAAAAGTTGGGGATACAGCAACAGAAACAACAAAACCAGGTATAACATTAGATGATAATGCAAATTATACATTGGATCATATTGCTTATATCACAGCTTATCCAAGTGAAAAAGCTGCAGGAGAATATGATGCTCCATTTACAGGAACATTTGAAACTGATAAAGAATATGTTGTAGAAGTTAGTTTGAAAGCCAAAGATGGATATTCATTTGCAGATAATGATAATATGACATTGAAAGTAAATGGAAAAACAACAAGTTATGAAAAAAATAAATGGAATTCTGATGGAGCAACATATTATATGTTTTTTGCAAAGATTAAAGCAAGCGAAGAACCAGATGAAGTAAAATATACAATATTAGAAGGAGCAAATCAGACTTATACTAAAGGTAAGGAATTAGTTGTAAGAGCAAGTGGTGATTTAGACAAACTTCAAATGCTTAAAGTAGACGGAAAGGAACTTTCATCTGACAACTATACATTAAAGTCAGGAAGTACAATAGCAACATTAAAGAATAGCTATTTAAGCACATTAACTGGAGGAACACATACATTATCATTTGTATATAATGATGGTTCAGTAGATACAACATTTGAAATTGCAAAAGCAGATACAACAAAAAATACAGTTACCACAACTGAAACAGAAAAGATAACAAAAAATCCAAAAACAGGAGATAATATTATATTAATAACAACAATTTTTGCAATTGCACTTATTGGCGCATTTACAACATTAAAACTAAATATAAGTTGTAAAATGAGAAAACACTAATAATTAATGTGAAGGGCTGGCAATTTTTGTTAGTCCTTCTTTTGTTTTAGAGGTATAATAATGAAAGACAAAAAATCTCACAAGGAAATTATAATTCAAATATTTTTTATAATATTTGCTTCAATAACCATAGTTACGGGTATAATGATTTTTAAATGGGCTAAAGAAAACAAAAAGTCTAATGATATTATTGTAGATATTAAAGATACTGTTTCTGTTGATGAATATAATGAAACTGAAGAGAATACAGAGAATAAAGACAAATATACTGTTAATTTTGAAGAATTAAAGCAAACAAATTCTGATACTATTGCCTGGATTAAAGTAAATGGCACTAATATAGAATATCCTGTTGTAAAAACTACCGATAATGACTACTACCTGACACATAGTTTTGATAAGAGTTCTAATAGTGCAGGCTGGGTATTTATGGATTATGAAAACCGATTTGATGGAACAGATAGCAATATGGTATTATACGCACATAATCGTAGAGATGGCAGTTTATTTGGAACCTTAAATAATATTCTTACTAATGAATGGCAAAGTAATACTGAAAACTTTACAATCCCATTTATAACAGAAAAGGAAAAAGCTGAATATCAGGTGTTTTCAGTATATAAAATTGAAAATGAAGATTATTATATAACTACTAGTTTTGAAACAGATAATGAATTTCAAAAATTTATTGATACAATTAAATCAAGAAGTATAAAGGATTTTAATGTAGATGTTACTACCGAAGATCACATTCTGACTTTATCTACCTGTGCTGATAACAATAAGTACAGAGTGGTTTTACATGCAAAAAGGGTAAACTAGCAAATCGGCAGTATTTCTCCATACTGCCGATTTTTATGCTGCATTAGCATTAATATTATCTATTACATTTTTTATTGACATCCACACAGATAAATCAGTAAATATATCAACTATACTACCTCTGTCTGTAAATGGTGATTCCTGAAGTACCGATAAATCAGTCATCATACCATTATGAACAATATACTCTACTATCTGTTTAACAAAATATATCTGTCTGCTGCATTCTCAAGTTCAAACTCTGAATATGTATTTTTATCAACTTCATCCTTTGGTGTTGCAGTAAGTCCAACTAATGGTGAATCAAAGTATGTGAAAATATTTTTATATTTATTATATATTGATCTGTGTGCTTCATCACATATGGCATCTCTAATTCCTCATCAACAGAATACATCCATTTTGTAGCGAACTCCATACATCGTCTACAATTAAGTATGCTTGTCTCTGGATCCATTAATATTATTTTTTCTGCTGATATTGCAATATTTTCAAATCTATTAAATTTAGGTTCTTCCCTAAGTAATCGAAATTTGTAACCATAAGTACCTCTTCCTACGCTTAATTTTTTTACACTTAATTTTTACTCTATACTTATAATTTTACCTATTTATGGGGAGATTGTCAAATTATTCCATTGAATACTAATGTACTATTTAACATTTACTTTATCTATTATTTTCAGTATTGCTTCTCTTGCTTTTCCATGTAAATAGCTATCATTAATTTTCGATTTGCTATATGCTAAATATGTTCCATTTGTTTTTTCAACTAATATTTTATAAAAAAACTGTTCCCAGCTAAAATAATCACTAGATTCTACATAATTATACGTTCTGTTTATTATGTTTTTTATCTCAGAATCATTTATTACACCACTAGATAATATAATCCATTCAAATGATTCTGGCAAATACAGTTTTATATTCTTTTTTTTACTAATAAGTATCTTGATTTTATTTATTTCCGAACCAAATGCGGCACCATCCACCACTACTAACGATACTTCGTTATCTGAAATATTACTTATTAAACTCGCAATATTAGATTTACCATTAGCTGAATAACATCTTAATCCTTTTTCATCACAAATATTTTTAAAAAACTGATATCCTGAATTACTGTCTTCAGTAATAATCAAATTTGGCTCTATTATTCCTTCTGCTAATTCATAATTATATAGTTTATAAAAATATTGATATGTTTGTTTTAAATTACCAAATTTTCCCGAGTTTCTTATACCATATATTTCAGTTACACTATAAGGCAAATTTGGCAAGCCTTCTCTATTAACAATAACATAATAGTTGTCTGTCATTTGTATTATCTTTGCAAATTCTTTTGATAATACAAATTGATTACCTTCATCTATAAATACGATACTATCCCTAATTTCTGACAACTGTCCTTTCCACGTGCTTCCTCCTATAACAACACATTTCTTATCGCATTGAACATCCACCATACTATCTTTTCCTCTGTTCATATGCTCTTCTATCATTTCTACTAATGTTGTCTTTCCTGTTGCACTATCACCTTGTAATATCGTTATATTTCTGATTATTTCAAATTCATAACGTATTCTTTTATTCTGAACTATAACCTTATGTTTTCCAATCACCCAAAACACCACCTTACAGATATAAAATTGCTTCTCTAACAAACTCATCCATATTGTGAACAATCTTCTTGCTATTAATAATTTCTATCTCAAACTCTTCATTTCCAAAATCCATTACATGTCTTAAATTAACTACTCTGTCTTCATTTTTGCATATATCTAAAAGCCATTTAGAGCAATTATCGCCACATGTTGAAACATTAAATATTACATTTGGTTCAAATTTTACTAATATCAATGTTTTAACACCACCAGATATACTTGTTGGGGGAATTTTACCTAATACTGGACTATCAATAACGCCACTATCCAATACATCAGAATTATCAACATCTCTTATCATATTTTTTACATATGAATCTATTATCCATTCATCTTCATAATCATTTTTAAAGTAAACAGAAGTATTGTATATTGCTTCTTCCATATCTCCCAAAAATACTTTTAACATTTTAAATACCTCCCATTTTTCTTATGAATTTTTTCGTTTTATTCTATCACAT
>JAILNW010000109.1 GCA_024691145.1 Lachnospiraceae bacterium | reverse complement strand
TCTATAATTTTAACTGTTATGGGAATAGGCTCATCTTTGTTCAATAATATTATATATGACGAAATATTGCCATATAAGGATAAGGATAGTCTGTTTATAGTACTTATAGTATTTATGGGAATATCCATAAGCCAGATAATTATGGGGCTTGTAAGACAGATAATGATGGTTCATTTGTCTGTGAAGATAGATATTCCTATAATGCTTGGATATTTTAAGCATATATACAGTCTTCCTATGAAGTTTTTTGCTTCAAGAAAAACAGGGGATATTATGACCAGGTTTTCTGATGCCTGTACTATAAAAGATGTGTTTACCAATATTGCATTAACTTTATTTATGGATACAGGCATGGCACTACTTACAGGATGTATTCTTTATAATGTTAATCCAAAGTTATTTGGAATTATTGTATTAATTACTATAGCAAATATATTACTTGTTCTTATTTTTAAGAAACCTTTTAAGAGTGTAAATGAGAAACAGATGCAGCAGGGGGCAGTCTTAAATTCTGCTATTATTGAGGGACTTTCATCTATTGAGACTATAAAATCAAATGTGGCTTCTGATTATGAAATGGATAAATTGGAAAGAGAATATGTGAAATCTTTAAAAATAGGTATTAGAGAGAATATGCTAAGTACTCTACATGGCATGATATCACAGTTTATATCATCCTTTGGAAATTTGCTGCTTACATATGTGGCTATTATTGAAGTAATAGATAATAACATTACTCTAGGAACCATGATGGCATTTATGACTATTGCAGGATATTTTATGGATCCTGTAGGAAGAATTGTAAGTTTACAGCTTTCTTTGCAGGAGGCGGATATATCTATTAAGAGAATATCTGAGATTTTAGATTATAAAAGTGAAGAAGAGAATGCTTTAGATAATAGTGATGATGCTAATTTTAATGGAGATATAGATTTTAAGAATGTTACATTCAGATATGGCAATAGAAAGCCGGCACTTAATGATGTTAGTTTTTCTATTCCTAAAGGAAGCAAGGTTGCACTTGTTGGTTCAAGTGGAAGTGGCAAGTCAACAATAGCAAAATTATTGTTAAAGTACTATGAAGTAAATGATGGAGCCATTCTTATTGATGGTGTGGATATTAATGGTATAGACAGTAATGTTTTAAGAAAGAAAATATCATATGTTCCGCAGAATGTAGAATTGTTTTCAAGAACAGTTCTTGAAAATATAAATATTTCTGATAAATTTGCCACTAGGGATGAGGTTATTAAAGCTGCAAGATTATCTGGTGCAGATGAGTTTATTAAGACACTTCCTTTAAAGTATGATACTTTTTTAGAGGAAGCAGGCAAGAATCTTAGCGGAGGAGAGAGGCAGAGAATTGTTCTTGCCAGGGCAATGCTTAAAAAGAATGATATTTATGTTTTTGATGAAAGTACGAGTAATCTTGATTTTGTAACTGAAAACTTTATATTTGATATGATTTATAACAAATATAAAGATAAATCCGTGCTGATTATTGCTCACAGATTATCGACTATCAGGAATTGTGACTGTATTATCGTTCTTGATAAAGGACGTATAGTACAGAAGGGAACCCATGAGGAACTTATGAATACTGATGGATTATATAAGACACTATGGAATATGCAGCAAGGAATAATTAATTCTGATAATTTTAAGAAAACTTCAGAAGATATTTTTATAGATAATTGTGATGTTGTAACATACAGCAGCTAAACTGTGTTATTAAACCTTAAGGATTTAATTATATATTGCATATTTAAACTGATCACTTAAATATGCCCCAAAAAAAGAAAGAATTAAGAAAAACGAAAGGAGGATTACCTGAATTACAGGTAGAAAAGTATGGTAAATACTATAATTTTACCACAGAATTATGTGGCTTTATGTGAAGAAGAGATGGAATATACTAATGGCGGAGGTACTTTTAGTATAAAGATTAAGAGTAACAGTTTTATTATTGGTGCTCTTGCTGCGGTAGGAAGCAGTCTTACTATATCAGCAGCTAAAGGTGTAATATTAGCTGCAGGTGTAAGTATTGCAACTGCCATTGAACTTGGAACTGCAGGAACAGGAACTATGCTTGCGGGATTATTTGTATATTATCTTGGCAATGTAGCAACTGTAATTGCCGGATTCGCAGTAGCTTACGGTATTAACAGCCTTAAGGGCAAGAAGTTTGAAGTTGTAAGCGGAAAGGCAATTCCAAATGCAACTGTAAGTATATAACAAATATAATATTAACAACACTATAAGTAAATTAATGAAATTATAATTCCTTATATAGGTTCGCAAATGTCCATAAACCGTTTGCAATTAAAAGGATATTTGCGGACTTATAAGGATATTGAATGGAGGATTTTTATGTTAGAAAAATTATGCAAAAGCACTAAAGGTTATAGAATAGGATTATTTATTGTCTGGTCCCTTGCGGTATTTTATTTAATGCAGAATAATGTAGGATTTATTGAAGGTACAGTAATTATGCTTATTGTATCATTTGTTTATTCGCTTCCACATGTTATTTTTTCTATAAAGGAATATAAAGAGGAAAATGCAAAAGATACGGAGGGAAAAGAATGATAGAGGTCAGTAATAATAAGACACTTAAACTTAGTAATGTGCTTATAAAAAAATATGAGACTGATAATTTTAATAATTTTGATGCTGATAAAGTTATTGAACAAATGAAATCCTATATTAAAAGTAAAGGAAACAGTGTAATAGGACCTGTTATTCAGATGTCTAAAAGCGTTGAACTTAATGATGGCAGAAAGGAGTTAGAGGTTTTCTATATGTTACAGTGCAGCAATCCTATTCATAACATTGATAATGAGTATTCTTTTAAAAACGCTTTAAAGGTGGATAATTGCATGTATTGCAGATACACGGGTCCAGAGGACAAGTTATCCTTGGCTTATGAAAAAATATATATTGTGGCATTTGAAAGTGGAATAGAACTTGATAATGAGGTTTATTCTATTTATTTAAAAAATGATAATGAGATGATGGTGGATATATTTATTAAAAAGGATTGAGATTTTTGAAAAAGAGTATTGTAAATATAAAGGATCTTACAGAAGGTGTTCTTTTCTTTGACAGAAAGGAGCCTGCCTTTGGAAAAATAATTATTATAATTACAACAATAATTATATCATTTCTTGTTGTCTGGAGTTATAAAGCGAAAAAAGTATATGTTGTAAAGGCAAAAGGAACTGTTGTTGATGAAAACCAGAATTATATTATGTCTACGTGCACCGGTGAAGTTATTAAAAATAATATGACTGAAGGCAAGATTGTAGAAAAGGGTGATGAACTTCTTGTTATCAGGGCTTCTGAGTATGATTTGCAGCAGGAACAGCTTGAACTTAATAAGAAAATATATGAGGAAAAGATAGAAAAATACAGATTGCTTATATCTTCCATCAAGGATGATACTAATTATTTTAAAATAGATAATGAAGATGATAACTATTATTACAGCACTTATGAGGCTTATAAGATGCAGATAAAACAGCTTGATTTTGATGCAGGTACTTATGCTTTATATGGATATACCAAGGAGCAGATAGAGAATGAGATTAAGAAAAATGAAGCTAAGATTGCTGAAGTATACCATAATGCCATATGGAATGCAGATAATTCAATTAATGAATGCAAGAGTCAGATTGCATCTATCGATGCCCAGCTTAGTGCCATTTTGGATGGAGAAAAGCAGTTTGTTATAAAGGCTGCAGCGGATGGCATAGTACATATATATAATGATGTAAAACAGGGAATGATGGTACAGACTACCCAGGCATTAGGTATTATTTCACCTGCAAACAATAATATTTATGTGGAAGCTATAGTTAGTACAGCTGATATGGTAAAGATTCATAAGGATGATTCTGTTACTGTGGAGATAGAAGGTTTGTCACAGAATGTTTATGGCAATATAATGGGAAAAGTTGTGGAAATAGACAGTAATTGCACTGTGTCTTCTGGTGATAACAGCAGTATATATTTTAAAATTAAGATTAAACTAAATGAAAATTATCTTGTAAGCAGACATGGAGATAAGGTTAATGTAACTAATGGCATGACGGCTGTATCAAATATCTTATATGATAAAGAAACATATATGGATTATGTTCTTAAGAAAGTTGGTTTTAAAAGAAAGTAGGGGACCTTTGTGAAAAAGTTTGTGTGTTTTATTTTTGTAATCATATTTATGTGTTTTATATCATCATTTTCATTTGCCGGTGAAATTGATATTGCGGAAGATGAATTAATTACAAAAGAGGAAGAAATAATTATACCAGAAAAAGAACCGGCTATTCCAGAAGAAGTTAAGGTGGCAGCTTCGGATATAGAATATGCAGATGTTCCTGAAGTTTTATATATTAATCAGGAATTTGAACTAAATGCAAGAGTACTTCCTGTTGATTCAACGGATATGATTTTCTATGAATCAAGTGACCAGAATATTTGCAAAGTAAATTCCATGGGACAGATAAAGGGAATTAAAAAAGGTAATGCGGTTATAACAATAAAAGCAGGGAATATTAAGAAAAATATAAATATAAAGGTGGATATTAAGTCTGTGCTTATTGAAACTAATAAATCATGTGTAATACTGAAACCAGGTGGAGAATTCCATATAGAATCGAAAGTAAAGCCCTCTGATGCCAAGCAGTATATTAATTATAAAACCCTGGACAGTAATGTTTGCGAGGTAGATAGTAAAGGCAATATAAAAGCCAAGAATTATGGAACCACATCTGTGGTTTTATCCAATGAGGATACAAGTGCCAGTGTTACTGTTATAGTAAATAATGTTATACAAAATGGAGAGTCTGAGGTTAAGCCGGATATTACAGTAGGTAACAATGGTGAAGATGATAGCAAAAATAAAGTTGTTAAAATCAGCGAATGTGATATTATAACAAAAGATGTTTTAAAGGACATGTATGAGAATAATAAAAAGTTAATTGTAGAAGGTGAAAATTATACAATTACTATTGATGGGAAGAATATTGTTAATTATAATAATGAGTTTAATACGGATATCAAGTTAAAATGTGATGAAGGTAAAATAAGCTT
>JAILNW010000070.1 GCA_024691145.1 Lachnospiraceae bacterium | reverse complement strand
TAAATAAATATAATAAAATCTTAAATAAAGAACGCCATTTTCTTATTAATTATTGGAACCTAATTGACTCTAATATTACTACTGAATAATATTAAGAAGAATGTTTCTGCCATATAACAGATTATCATAATAAATGTTAGCTGAATCAGAGATTTTCTGCAATCTTTCGCTTTTTTCAAAGAGCACGTCATAACGTCTAGAACTGTAATTACCTATAAATGGTATGTGACTTAACATCTCATAACGATGAACTTTTCTATGTAAATATTCAAGTTCTTTTCTTACTTCGTAAATCACGTTATCGGTAAATATTCGTGCATCGTCGTTAGCCGTTTTTATCTCTTTTGCTTCATTTACAAGTGCTGCTCTTGCAGAATCACATGCCTGATTAACAGCTTTCTGAAATTCTTCTGGTATATTACTTGGCAACATTCCTAATCCTTCATTCAGTTCGCATCTTTTTCTCTCAACTGTTCTTGTGCGTTCATCAAGTGAATTGCTTTTTCCTTCAGCATCAATTCTCATCTCTTCATACTTATCAAGTCTGGCATCCAACTTCTTATCAGGATTAAAATTAACACTTGGAAGCTGCTTTACCTGCTGAACTGCTACTTCAGTTGCTACTTCAGCTGCTACTTCTTCTTGCTTTTCTTCAATCTTACGCACATTGCCATGTCTTAGGGCTGCAAATGGGGCCGCCAGAGTACCACCGCCAAAACCTGCCTGCACGTCACCATCTCTATCAAAAGATGGGAGTTTAAAATTAAATCCGAACATAAAAACATCTCCTTTCCAATTACTTTACAAGTTACTCATATAAAACTACACATCTTATATAACCCATACAAATACCCTGTAAATGATATTATATTGGATAAAATTGGAAATGTCAATATCTTTTTTTATACTATAAATATATAAGGCCTACAGTATGTTTTACTGCAAGCCTTTGTAACTATATTAAAGTCTCTTTTAGCTCTTATAAACTCTTAAAACCCCCAATATCCTCCATAATAGCTTGAATAGCTTCCATCATAAGTATTATCGGCTTTTAACTCCATATTATATGTGTCAAATCTTCCAGTACCAGAAAAATAAAAATAGTACTTATTTCCTTCATCATCCTGAGCCTCAAGCCAAAAAGAGACATTCTCTGAATCCTTAGCTTCATCTATCTTTAATCTGGTAAAGAACAAATATGTTCCAGATTTTATTGAAACTTTTTCTGATTTCTTATCTGCTTTCTTATATGCTTCAATATCCCACCTTACCACATAATCATAACTATAATAAGTCTTATATTCTATCCAGTCTTTTGATAATTCTATCTTATTTTTCTTAATTTTAACTGGAATTTCACTAAGATGTAAATTATCCCAGCTGGCGGTATACTTAGTATCTCCCTTTAATGCCGAATTTAATTTGGCACAGCATCTGTCAAACTCATATAATTTCTTTCCATCATATCTTAACACTATTGAATAAGGACTAATAACAGGCACCTCATCTCCCTCTAATAATACAGAAGTTGTTCCTGTAACGTCTAATACAATTTCTGAACAATTATCATATTCATCAAAGTCCATAATTCGGTATGTTGATATGCCTAAATTATCAAGTGAAAAACATGCCTCGTTGTTCTCATGTCTGTTAATATACAGATTTTCATTAATATAACTAATATGGTCATATTTACCATCATTATCAAGATCAAAGTAAGAATCATTGTTAATAGAAAAACCTGTTATACTCTCTAGTTCATCAGCTTCTATGTCAGCCAAACCTAAACCTAAATTTTTTACTTCTTTATCCATAATATATGTAACTGTGTTGGATAAATACTCATCAGGTGTATAGTCAACAATACCACTATCATGATATTCTAGATAATCATCAATATCATTATAAGAAACTTTAATATCATCAGGACTATCTACCATCAGTGAAGCTAACCAACAATTCTCTTTGTCTTCACGATCTTTATAATATTTTGATATATAAATATACTTTTCATTTTTTCCCTTCTTCAATGCAGTTAAAGAAGGATCCTTAATATTCAATGTTATTTTAACAAGTTTTGAGTCATCAGAATCATCAACAATTTCTGTTTTCTTTACTTTTCCTTTGATTTTATTCCAGAAGACTCCGTCGTTATCATAGTAATCATAATAACCTCCGACATATGTTAATTCCTGTATCTTATCATAATCCCATTTATTCAGTCCATCAACATATTCATCAAGTGTCTTTTCAAATGAATCATTTTTTTGCTCATCAACTTTTTTACTCTTTGTTTTCTGATAAGAATTAAATAAAAATGAAGTTCCTGCCCCCGCTGATAACGCAGCAATCATTACAACAGTTATAATTAGTATTTTCTTCTTACTCATATATATCCTCCTCAATCTCTTCCCCTATATCTTCTCCTGTTTCTTCTTGAAAATCATTTAAATAATCTTCTTCATAGTTATAGTAATTCCCTAAATCATCATAATATACTGGATCATAAATATAATCCTGGTTTCTCCAATCTTCTTCCTGTTTCTTGAGATTTTCTACAAGTTCTTCATACTCATTTTCATCCTTAAAGCCAAAACCAACATTTTTACTGATTCCCCAACATTCAAGTTCATATGATCCAGAATACTCATAATATCTTATATTTTTTACCTCTGATAATTCTTCTTCGTCAAATAAAGGTGAAGCAAGCCAGTAGTAGTTACCATATTCATCTTTTCTCTCAGATTCTAATTCATACTTTGCTAAATATGCATATTTAACATTCTCGCCTTCCTTCATATTACTTTTTCCAGTTTTTTTCATATCAATAATAAACTTAACAAGTTTACACTCATCCTCTTCAGCTACTATCTGTGATGATACTACTTTTCCTTCCATATCAGCAAAATACTCTGCGCCACCAATATCATTCACAGAATGTATATAACGTTCCAAAAAACCATAGTTCATAAAATTAACACCATATACTATTTTATTTAACAATTCATCGCAAGTCTCGCAACAATTATCATCATCATTTGGAATATAATCAAAGTTATTATATGTAACAACTTCACCCTTTGGTTTATTCAAATTAACATTTTCCAGTTTCTTTTCAATTTTGATTTTTTCAACCGAATCGTCCTTATCAGATAATAGCATAGACATCCCTATATATCCTGCCACAAAAATACCTGCTGCCATTATAGCAACTGCCCCAATTTTAATCCTATTCTTTAAATTCATTCATTTACCCCCTAAAATATGTATCTGGATAGTTACTGATTACAAACAATATCAGTAAAGCTAAATTAATTATATACTATTATTTGTCATAATACAAATTAAATTTTAATTAGAAAATGAAAAGCCTATACTTTTTTCAAGTATAAGCTTTCTGTTTTCTAATGAATCCAATTATCCAGATGAATATAAAGAGACCATTTAGCCTTTTCATTTCCAAGTT
>JAILNW010000014.1 GCA_024691145.1 Lachnospiraceae bacterium | reverse complement strand
TAATAAGTTTACAGGTTTTGTTTATGAAGAATTATTTGATTATTTACCAGGTGTTAAGATTAACAAACTTGGAGATTTTATTGAATTTATAAATAATGTTTCAATGGATGTTGACAGTTATTCCTTTGACAGAGTTGAGTTAAACCAGCAGTTTAATGAATTCAGGGACGGAAGAAACTGTGAGAGACTATGCATATTAATCGGTATGACGGAGTATGATCCTAGCCAGCTGAACTTTTAAAATAAGTTCATTTATTATGATTTTCTGCCATAGAATATATTATGTATTACATAAAAGGAAGCCTTCTATGGAAAAAGTTGTTACTTTATGCAATATAAAACAAAAAGAAGTAATTAATCAGAGAAATGGAATTAAACTGGGATTTATATACGATATTGAAATTCAGGCAAAGTGCGGGCAGATAACAATGCTTATTATAAAAGCACCTTCAAGATTTTTAGGGTTATTTGGCAATAATTATGAATACATTATAGAATATGATGCTATTATATGCATAGGAGAGGATGTTATAATTGTAGATGTGGATTGTGAGAAATGTTTAAGAAAGTGCAATGATAAATTTAATTTTCATATACTAGACGATAACTAAAACAGAAAGGAAGAGTAATAATGAAATGTCCATATTGTGGAGAAGAGAACACAAGAGTAATTGATTCAAGACCAGCGGACGATGGAGCTTCAATAAGAAGGAGAAGACAATGTGACAAGTGTTCTAAGAGATTTACTACTTATGAGAAAGTTGAAGCCATTCCTTTAGTTATTATAAAAAAGGATCAGAGCAGAGAACCATATGACAGATCAAAGATTGAAAAGGGAGTGTTCCGTTCCTGCCATAAAAGACCTGTGTCAGTTGAGCAGATAAGAAATCTTGTTGATGATGTAGAAAATGAAATATATGCAATGGAAAAGAAGGAAATTGCTTCAGAAGTTATTGGAGAATTATTAATGGAAAAATTAAAAGTTCTTGATGCTGTTGCATATGTAAGATTTGCTTCAATATACAGGGAATTTAAAGATGTTAATACATTTATGGATGAGATAAGAAAAATATTATAATACGGTTGAAAAAAGCAAAGATATAGTTTATAATACTATTTGTCTTTGCTTTTTTTGAAAGGAGTAATATGTTTTCAAAGTCTTATAGTGCCGGTTTAGATGGCATTAACAGTTATATAGTGAACGTGGAAGCTGATGTAACAGATGGATTTCCTGAGTTTTATATGGTAGGTGATTTGCCTGCAAAGATTAAGGAATCCAGAAACAGAATCAGAACTGCAATTAATAATTCAGGTTTTAAGATGCAGATGAAAAAAGTTACAATTAATCTTTCTCCTGCTAATTTAAGAAAAGAAGGGACAGGGTATGATTTACCGATAGCAGTTGCTGTGTTATCATGTATGGGCTATATTATGCAGCAGAAACTGGAGGATACTATTATCATAGGAGAGCTAAGTCTTAATGGCTCCATTGTCAGGGTTAATGGCATACTTCCTATGGTATATAATGCAAAAAAGAAGGGATACAAAAGGTGTATAGTGCCTTTTGATAATGGAAAAGAAGCAGGTGCTGTTCGTGGAATTAAGGTTTATTGCGGACAGAACTTGAGAGAAGTTGTGGATTTTATTAATGGAAATTTAGATTTGCAGCAGGTTAATACAGATTGTCTGCCTTTATTTGACAGAACTCCGGAAAATATGGAGGATTTCAGAGATGTTAATGGGCAGGAATTTGTTAAAAGGGCAGTGGAAGTTGCTGTTAGCGGTAATCATAATATGCTTATGATTGGACCGCCAGGAGCAGGAAAGAGCATGATTGCCAAGAGAATTCCAGGCATTATGCCCAAGTTGACATTTGATGAAAGTATGGATATATCAAAGATATACAGTATATCAGGATTTTTGGATAATGATAATTCTATTATCTATAAGAGACCCTTCAGGGCACCTCATCATTCTATAACCCAGGTTGCTTTGACAGGCGGAGGTCGTATACCAGTTCCAGGAGAGATTAGTTTAGCTTCAGGTGGAGTATTATTTTTAGATGAACTCCCGGAGTTTGACAAAAAACTAATTGAGATTTTAAGACAGCCTTTAGAGGACAGATATATTATTATTTCAAGGCTTAATGCTAATACCAGATATCCTGCAGATTTTATGCTGGTGGCAGCCATGAATCCTTGTAATTGTGGATATTACCCTGACAGGACACGTTGTAAGTGTAATATTACGGATATTAACAGATATTTGTCCAAGGTCAGCAGACCTATTTTAGAAAGAATTGATATATGTGTTGAAGCAGCACGTATAGATTATAACAGCTTAAATAATAAGATAAAAGGAGAATCATCAGAAAATATCAGAGAAAGAATTGAGAAAACAAGAAGCATTCAAAAGAAAAGATTTGAAAATGATGGTATTTTGTATAATTCTTCTATGAATACAAAGCATATAGAAAAGTATTGTGTTTTGGATGAAAAGTGCAGGAAACTTATTGCAGATGCATTTGATAATAATAACATGAGTGCACGTATGTACCATAAGGTCCTTATTGTGGCCAGAACAATTGCGGATATGGCATATAAAGAGAATATTGAAGAAGATGATCTGATGGAAGCTCTTCTATATAGAAATGCCATTAAGAAGTTTTGGGATAATGAGATTTAGGGGGATTATTATGGATACAAATGAACGTTATTATAAAATGTGGCTTCTAAGAGTTCCTCATATAGGAAATTTAAAGTACAGAAGCCTTATGGAACATTTTGGATTTGCAGGATATGTTTATAAAGCAGAAAAAAATGAACTTATGGCCGTTAAGGGTATAGGTGAAAAGGAAGCTTTAAGTATAATAAATAACAGAAATACAGATGAGATTAAGAGGATAGTTGACAAATGTTATAAGGATAATATAAATATAGTGTTAAGTAATGAATTAAACTATCCGAATAAATTAGAGAATATTTTCAACCCCCCGGGTATATTATTTTATAAAGGGAAACTGCCAGATAACAGCAAACCTTCTATAGCTGTTATTGGAGCAAGAAGCTGTTCTAATTATGGAAAGGAGATAGCTTATAATTTTAGCCGAGAACTTTCAAAAAGAGGCATACAGGTTATAAGTGGTCTTGCATATGGAACAGATTTATATGCCCATAAAGGGGCTTTAGACGCTAATGAACCGACATATGGTGTACTTGGCTGCGGGGTGGATATTTGTTATCCTGCCCGTAATATTGAAACATACATGAGAATGACTGATAATGGCGGAGTTATATCGGAATATTTTCCGGGAACAAAACCTGCTGCTGCTAATTTCCCGGTAAGAAACAGGATAATAAGCGGACTTTCAGATGGAATTCTTGTGGTGGAGGCAAGAAAGAAAAGCGGTTCATTAATTACTGCTGATATTGGACTTGAACAGGGAAAGGATATTTTTGCAATACCTGGAAGAATTAATGATGAATTAAGTTATGGATGTAATAATTTAATCAGGTTTGGAGCGGTTCCTGTGTCCTGTATAAGCGACATTATAGAAGAGTATAGCAGAATATTTGGTGAATATTTTAATGGTCTGAAAATAGAAGATAATATAAATAATTCATTAAATTTTAAAAATATACTTGAAAGTGACGAAAAAATAGTGTATGATTTATTACGTTTAGAGCCATTACACATTGAAGAAATTTTAACAAATTGTGGCTTTGGACTTGCAAAAACGATTCAGATATTGTATAAACTAGAGTGTAGGAACTTAATTGAATCGTCTAAAGGAAATTATTATTCGAAGCGAATGATTATAGATAAATAATAAAACTAATCTTTTAAGCTTTAATGAAAGGAGTGTTTATTTGTGGCAAAGAATCTTGTTATAGTTGAGTCCCCTGCAAAGGCCAAAACTATTAAGAAATTTTTGGGAGCCAATTATGAAGTTATAGCTTCTAATGGCCATGTCAGAGATTTGCCTAAGAGTAAATTCGGTATAGATATTGAGGATAACTATGAACCTAAGTACATTACTATAAGAGGAAAAGGGGAACTTTTAGCTAAACTTCGTAAGGAAGCTAAGAAAGCTAATAAAGTATATCTTGCAACCGATCCCGATCGTGAGGGAGAGGCTATATCATGGCATCTTATGTATGCATTGAATCTTGATGAATCTAAGACAAAGAGGATTACATTTAACGAGATTACAAAGAACACTGTAAAGGCTTCATTAAAAAACGCAAGAGAGATAGATATGAATCTGGTTGATTCCCAGCAGGCAAGGCGTGTTCTTGACAGAATGGTGGGTTACAGAATCAGCCCACTTCTTTGGGCTAAGGTTAAGAGAGGATTAAGTGCAGGAAGAGTCCAGTCGGTGGCTTTACGTATGATTTGTGACAGAGAGCAGTTAATAGATGCCTTTGTTTCAGAAGAATACTGGACGATTGATGCTTCATTTAAGGGAATTGATTCGAAACTTAAACTTGATGCGAAGTTTTATGGAAAGCAGAAGGAAAAGATGGAGCTTAAGAATGAAGCTTCGGTTGATGAGATTATTAATAATCTTAAGGATGCAGAGTTTGTTGTATCTGAGGTTAAGAATTCTGAGAGACAGAAGAAGGCACCTCTTCCATTTACAACATCAACATTACAGCAGGAAGCATCAAAACTTCTTAATTTTCCAACTCAGAAGACTATGCGTATAGCTCAGCAGCTATATGAAGGTATAGATATTAAAGGACATGGAACATTAGGTCTTATTACTTACTTAAGAACTGATTCTACAAGAATTTCTGAAGAAGCAGATGCTGCATGTAAGGATTTTATCAGAGAAAGTTATGGAGAGAATCATGTGGCTGAAGATATTAAGGAGAAAAACAGCAGCAAGAAGATACAGGATGCCCATGAGGCCATCAGACCTTCATATGTTGTTATGACTCCTGCAAGTATTAAAGATGATTTGTCAAGAGACCAGTTCAGATTATATCAGCTTATATGGAAGAGATTTGTTGCAAGTCGTATGAAACCAGCTGTTTATGATACGGTTTCAATTAAAATAGATGCCAATGGATACAGATTTACTTCAACTGCATCAAAGATGAAGTTTGAGGGATTTATGTCTGTATATGCCATGGATGATGAAAAAGAAGAAGGAAAGTATGTTACAAAGCAGCCGATGGCAGGGGATAAGTTAGAACTTACTGATATTACAAAGGATCAGCATTTTACACAGCCACCAGCCCACTATACAGAAGCTTCTTTAGTTAAAGCTCTTGAAGAACAGGGAATAGGAAGACCTAGTACATACGCTCCTACTATTACAACGATTCTTGCAAGAAGATATGTTATAAAAGAGAATAAGAATATATACGTTACAGAGCTTGGAGAAGCTGTTAATGGTATTATGATTAAGGAGTTTTCAAGTATAGTTGATGTAAACTTTACTGCTAATCTTGAGATGCTTCTTGATAGTGTTGAAGAAGGTACTGTTAACTGGAAGACAGTTGTAAGTAACTTTTATCCTGATCTTGCGGAAGCAGTAGAAAGAGCGGAAGAGAATCTTGAGAAGATAGAGATTAAGGATGAAGTTTCTGACGTACAGTGTGAAGAGTGTGGAAGAATGATGGTTATAAAGTATGGACCACACGGCAAGTTCCTTGCATGTCCAGGATTCCCAGAGTGCCGTAACACAAGGTCCTACCTTGAGAAGATAGGAGTACCTTGTCCTAAGTGTAATAGCGAAGTTGTTATTCGTAAAACTAAGAAGGGACGTAAGTATTATGGCTGTGAGAATAATCCAGAATGTGACTTTATGACATGGCAGAAACCTTCCAAAGAAAAGTGTCCACAGTGTGGAGAAGTGTTATTGGAGAAGGGCAACAAGCTTGTTTGTAATAATATTCAGTGCGGTTATGCAATTCCGAAGCCAAAGGAAGACTAAAAAAGTTAATTTGGTACTTGATTTTTTGTGACTTATATAGTATCATAGTAAGGTAACCGTTGAGCATATTGATAAGAATTATTTTTTTGGGAAGTTCATCGTCTGAATATTGAATTTGGGGGGCTCATTTTATGAGTATACAATTACTTGATAAAACAAGAAAAATTAATAAATTATTACATAATAATAATTCTCAAAAAGTGGTATTTAACGATTTTTGTGAAGTATTGAGTGATGTCCTTGTATCAGATGTTCTCGTAATTAGCCGTAAGGGCAAAGTGCTAGGCTTGAAAAACCGTTCTGATATTGTTGAAATTAAGGATTTTATGGCAAGTGACGTTGGTGCTTATATAGATAACGTACTTAATGAGAGACTGCTGAACATTTTATCTACTAAGGAGAATATTAATCTTGCTACATTAGGATTTGAGAATCCGGGAATTGAGCAGTACCAGGCAGTTGTTTCACCTATAGACATTGCGGGTGAACGCCTTGGAACTTTATTTATATATAAAAGTGCTACAGGATATTCTATTGATGACATTATATTATGCGAATATGGAACTACTGTTGTAGGCTTAGAGATGATGCGTTCTGTTAACGAGGAGAATGCAGAGGAAAACAGAAAGATACAGATTGTAAAGTCAGCTATAGGTATATTATCATTCTCAGAACTTGAGGCAATTAATGTTATACTTGATGAATTATCGGGAATGGAAGGCGTGCTTGTTGCAAGCAAGATAGCTGATAAGTATGGAATGACAAGATCTGTTATTGTTAATGCACTTAGAAAGTTTGAAAGTGCAGGAGTAATAGAAACCAGGTCATCCGGTATGAAGGGAACATACATTAAGATTACTAATGAATTATTGTTAGAAGAACTTAAAAAATTAAAAGAAGCAAGTGCTTAAGATTATAGAGAACTGTGATTATATATCACAGTTCTTTTCTATTGCATAAAAATAAGAATAAGAATAAAACATATATTAAAGGATTTATAATTTTGTGCCGATTAGAGTAATAGGTAAGTTTATGCT
>JAILNW010000428.1 GCA_024691145.1 Lachnospiraceae bacterium | reverse complement strand
CTATGCTGTTAATATTATTAATTATATTATTATAATTATCTTTTAGATAATTCTTCCCTGATAACAAACTAGCTAATGTTACTGCCAAGTGAGATTTACCTGTACCATAATCCGCTATTGCAAGAGAAAAATGATTACATTCATCTATTGCCATTTTACTCGCAATAATCTTTGTGAATGATACAGTATCAATTTTTTTCTTGTCATTTTGTTCCTCTACTCCAAAATATTCAGAGCCATGAAACGCAAAACTATTAGCTACAAGCATAGCTTTACTATAATCATAAAACCAATCTACTTGAACTGCACCTTGAAATATCATATCTTTCTTAAATTTTATTAACTCATCAATCTTCATTACCGAATTGTCTCCTTGCCTAAAATAATAGACTATACATTTTGTTCTCTATACTTTCTGTATTACGCATTCTTATTACAGTGTATGGTGTTATCTGTCTATTAAATCTTATTATTTCTCTATTTTGTAAACTTTCTAAAAATTCATTAAAGTTTTCATTATCCCATCCAAATATCTCTTTAATTCCTAGAGCCAACAAGTCATTTTCTACAATTTCATCTGTGTCAACTCCATATAGTAAATCCCATAAATAAAATAACGCATAAGCATATCCATATATATATTCATCCCCTAATGATAAAGGCTTTAATCTAAACGTCTCTCCTTTATGCTCAAAAAAATTAAGTTTTGAAAAAGAATCTGTATAACAAGATAACAAAGGTCCCAGTTTCTTTTTTTCTACTTTTGATATATCATTTTTCATTTGTCTATAAGCATAGTTTATTGCTTCTATCATATAACCTTCTGACACTACATTATTATTTTCTGGAAAAACTCTTCTAAATAGCGTACACCATAAAGGTGCTCCAGTTCTAATTGATGTTATTCTAATATGACAAATCAATTGCGTCATAGCCTCTGCAAAAATTGGATCTTCTTTATATATTATTTCTCCCAATCTTGTAGGTATTATTTTAAATTTATCTTTTTCCTTTAAAAAATCTAATATTCCCATATACTTTCCATAATAAATATGTGGTATTACTTTTCCTGTACTTGCTCCTGTAGGTATCGCTGTGTACATGGATATTTCTTCTTTAGTAAGAAAATTATCATTATTTTTACTTAAATCTATTAATTCATAAAAATACGTTAAAGTGGGTGGGAATGTATTATTAAAATTTAATCCATAATCATTTTCAAATTTTTCCACACTATCTCTCCTCAAATGATGCTATATTTGTTATTATTGGTCTTTTTCCAACAACTATGCATTGTCCTTTATTTAAATCTTGAAGATTTTTTCTCCATCTTTCAACATTACTATTATCTATACTTTTAGCAATTTTTGGCACTTCTTCTGGTGTAGGTTTAAAGTACATACTATATCCCGCTTGTTGAAGTCTTACTACTTCGTCATCGTTTAATACCTTTAATGATTGTGTTGCAAACCATGCAGACCAACCAAATTTTCTTCCTTCAGTCAGAATATACTGACTAGGTGAACCTTCTTTATGAGATAAATTCTGTGCTTCATCAAGCACAACAACAAATGGCTTATCCTTATTACCATTAATTTTAGTATAATACCATGCATCCCACAATAATAATTCCGTAATTATTACTTGTATTTCTCTATTATATTGTGTTAGCTGAAATATTGTAATTTCTCCTTTACCTTCAAGCAATTCCTTCCATGAAAAATTATCTGATATATTATAATCAACAGCATCAACAAAAGGCAATATCTTACTAGCACACCTTGAAGCTGATGAGTTTGAAGTATTATTCTTTAATTCATCATATAAATAATGCATATTCATATTATCACCATATTTTTCAAGTCCCATTTTGCATGCTTCATAAACAGCGCTATACTGTTGATCCCCAAAATCATATACATGTGTTAATATTCCAGCAATTCTTTGTGCAACATCTGTATCTTTTTCTTTATATAATTTTCCGACTACATCTATATCATGACGAACAAATGGGTTAATGTGCACACCTTCGTAATATACTATATTTTGATGTAATTTATCACCAACCCTTTCTAAAAAAGGTTGTTCTAACTGATCTTCTCTAAAGCCTTCTGTATAATCAAATATTACAGCAGATATTCCTTTGCTTGTCAATTCACTTAACATACTCTGAATTGCATATGTTTTTCCT
>JAILNW010000383.1 GCA_024691145.1 Lachnospiraceae bacterium | reverse complement strand
AGGTATTGAATAATTGTTATTGCTGCTAACTACCTTCAGGGCATCATCTATTGCTACACAGGCAGAATTACTTTTAGGTGCACAGGCAACATATGTGGCAGCCTGAGAAAGTATTATACGGGCTTCTGGCATGCCTATTCTTTCAACAGCCATGGCAGCACTTGTTGCAACAGTTAAAGCCATAGGGTCTGCATTTGACACGTCTTCAGCTGCACAAATCATAATACGTCTTGCTATAAACTTTATATCTTCTCCGGCATAAAGCATCTTGGCAAGATAATATACAGCTGCATCAGGATCAGAACCACGCATACTCTTAATAAATGCTGAAATTGTATCATAATGGTTATCACCATCTTTATCATAATTAACAATCCTTTTCTGAACACAGTCCTGTGCAACATTAATATCAATATGTATCTTGCCATCAGCACTTTTTTCAGTGGATGTTGCAGCAAGCTCCACTGCATTAAGAGCAATTCTTGCATCGCCATTACTAATATCAGATAGAAAATCAAGTGCTTCATTATCTATATCAATATTAAATACCTTAAGTCCCTTTTCATTATCATTAACTGCACGAAGAATAAGGGTTTTTATATTATCACTGCTTAACTGCTTAAGCTCAAATATTATAGATCTTGATAAAAGGGCTCTGTTTACCTCAAAGTAAGGATTCTCTGTTGTAGCACCTATAAGAACTATAGTACCATCTTCAACATAAGGAAGAAGAAAGTCCTGCTGCCCCTTATTAAATCTGTGAATCTCGTCAATAAAAAGAATAGTTCTTTTATTATACATGGCAAGCTGTGTCTTTGCTGTATTAATAACTTCCTCCATGTCTTTTTTCCCTGAAGATGTTGCATTAATCTGTGAAAAATAAGACTTTGTAGTATTTGCAATAACCATGGCAAGGGTTGTTTTACCGGTTCCGGGAGGTCCGTAGAAAATAACGGAACTAAGCCTATCTGCTTTTATTGCCCTGTATAACAACTTGTCCTTTCCAATGATATGTTCCTGACCTACAACCTCGTCAAGTGTGGCTGGTCTTAATCTTGAAGCAAGAGGAGATTCCTTTTTATTAACTTGCTGCATATATTCGAATAAATCCATAAATGTTCTCAACTTTCTATAATTATTTGTATACGCAAAGAAGAAGTGCCAAGAAAGACACTTCTCCTTTGCGTATAATAGGGTGGGAGTAGAAAGTGATAAATCACTATCTGTTAAATATTATATTCCCGAAAACATCCAAAGTCAATTTACTAATTGTTAAAAAAATATTAAACAATTTAAATCTGTATACTATAAATACTGTTACCTTTTGTTGCTAATATACGTCCATCACTATAACCGTAAAAACTGTTATATTCCGGTGGAATAATTTCAGTGCCATCTGTACCAATCATTCCCCATTTTTTATTATCTGATATGCCGATGAAAGCATCACCGTTCATCATATCGTTGACTGGGAAGCATTTGTCGTACTTACAAGGCACTATAAATTTGCCATTGGTATCTACACAGCCATACTTATCTGTCTTTGAATCGTAAACGCATGATATGCCCTTTGAAAAATCACGCATACGATATCTGTTGTTAAGCGAAAAACGTATGTTACCGTCCTTTGTAACGGCCTTATATCTGTTAAGAATCATCATACCTTCATTGTAATCTGAAGGCATACCATATTTGCCAAACAAGTCTTTAGTTATAGTAACCATAACTTTGCCCTCTTTGTTAATATAAGTTAAAGAACTGTCAGCTGATGCATATGAACATTGTACGAAGCAAAGTCCGTCAGAAAAATCATGTGTCCATATGTATTTAAAATCAATTACCACATTACCCTTATTATCTATAAATCCATACTTTCCGTCCTTTTTAACAGAAGCGAGTCCTTCTGAAAAATGATGTACTTCATCGTAGATAAAAGGAATCTTTACTTCTCCATCGGGTGAAATAAAACCCCATTTACCTTCCTTCCTTGCACTTATTAACCCTTCTTTGCATATACCCAGATGCTGATAGGTTAGTGGAACTACCTCTTTTCCATTCATATCCACTAATCCGAACTTGGCTTTGGTAACTTTGATACCCTGTTCATTAGAATAAGTTCTAACTTTTGTACCTACAGCTACATAGCCTTCTGAATATGTTGATACTATGTCGTATTTGCAGTCTGTTACAAATACGCCTTCCTTATTCATAATGGCATAAATGGTTCTGTTGTATTCCCTGCGGCCAACTTTAGCCATTCCCATATGAATATCTTCAATAACCAAGCTTCCATCATTTTCAAATAATACCTTTGGTACCATACTAGTCATCACCTCTCATGTTATTTGATGGCAGTTTTTGATTGAATTATGGATCCCCAATAACAATCCTAAATCAACGTATTGCAAAACCGTTCTTAGTAATTATACTTTAATTTTCAGACAATTTCAATAATAATTATGAATTTTAAAAAAAAAAGATAAATAGTTA
>JAILNW010000367.1 GCA_024691145.1 Lachnospiraceae bacterium | reverse complement strand
AATGCAGCACCTTCCAAGCTGATGATGGGTGATGCAGGAGCAAGATCTATGGGATTGTTTATAGCACTTGCAGTATTAAAGTCAGGCAGTCCATTTATGTATTTCTTTGTGGCATTTGTTTTAATTATGGATGGAGGACTTGGACTTGTAAAGGTTACTTTACTTAGATTCTTTAAGATTCATATTTTAAAGAATGTAAGAACTCCACTTCATGATTATGTTAGAAAAACAAGAGGCTGGTCTAATACACAGTGTGTTACAAGATTTGCTATTATACAGGTTGTTGTTTCAATAATGGCAATGTATATGATATTATCAAGTTTACAGAAACTTATGCCATAAAGAAATACATAAATGGACTGCCTGACTTTAATACTGCAAGTGCTATAAACAATCCCATAGATCTTGATCCTGCATCACCCATCATAAGTTTGGAAGGTGTTGCATTATACCACAAATATCCAAGTATACATACTACAAATACAAGTATAAGGTAATCAAACTGTTCATCACTATTAAGGAAGAAATCCATTATGTAAATTGTAGCAAGGGAAATCATGGAAACAGTTCCTGATAACCCGTCTACACCGTCTGAACAGTTAGTTACATTAATAGATACCCATACTAATAATACTGTTAAAATGCCGAATACAATATTATTATCAACAAACTTAGGTGAATATCCTGTTGTTGCAAATACTACCTGTGTTCCATTATTACTAATATAAGTAAAAGCAACTGCAACCGCAATTAATAAATCCAAGAATCCCTTCTTATATTCTCCCCAAGGAGCTTTTGAAGCATCGTCAAGATAACCTGTAATCATGGCAATTATAACAAGTATTATATATGCTACAATCTCCGTTGTTAACTGTGCAAACAGTAAGGATACTACAGCAAATATCAGTATGAATATAATACCTGCACCTCTTGGCTTTCCTGCTGAAAGTTTTCCATCATGTGCAAATTCTCTTCCCTGATCCTTAGGAAGGAACTTACTTGCCTTTGATAAAAAGAAACATGTTAACGCAAATGCAATCAGAATTCCTGAAAATGCAATGGTCTGTTTATTAATGCTTGAAAATAATTCATTAATCATCGAAATTCATTCTCCTTTTCTTAATCTTCCCAAAAGAATTAGTCTCATTTATGATTATACACTATTTTCAGAAAAATACCATACCAAATTTCAGATTTACAACATTTTCACTATCCAGTATATACTTCCAAGCACCACACTTGATACCATTCCATACAATATAACAGGACCTGCTATTTTAAATATTGAGCATCCTATACCAAATACCTGACCTTCTTTTTTATACTCAATAGCCGGTGCTGTAATTGAATTTGCAAAGCCCGTTATAGGCACCAACGCTCCTGCTCCGCCATACTTTGCAATCTTTGCATATACTCCAAGTCCGGTTAATATTGCACTTGCAAGAACAAGTATCATCACATTATATAATTGAGCTTCTTCTTTTCCAACACCAAGATTCATAAAGAGCGTTACTATTAACTGTCCAATGGTACATATAACTCCACCTACCAAAAATGCATGAATCATATTTATTATAGGATTATGCTTTGGTGTTACATTATCTACATATTCATTATATAATGCATTTCTTCTGTCTATCTGTGTTTCATTTAAAACTGTTTTTATATCCACATTATTACTATTCATATAATACCTTCTTTCATTTATTCATAATAAGTCCTATTGCCGAACCAATAATTTTACCGCATGCCATGGCAGTTACTATATACTGAAGTCCATGTTTTATCTTGGTTCTCCTTACCGCAATGGGCAGTAGTTTTATTGTTTCAGCAAGGGCCATTGCCTGAGTTCCTATATACATTCCTGCAAATGTACCATATATTACTATTCCTGCAATACCTAATGGTATGCTGATTCTAAATACATATACTATGTTTGCAATAGTTGCTCCCCATATTATACAGTTTTCGTAATGTCTTTCATAATTAATAGTTCTGCTTTTTACAATAAGTCTTTGAATTACTCCTATTGCAACTATAAAAGCAAATAAACCTCCTGCCACCCCCACACCAGACATTAGTCCGATTATTCCAAGTATTACAAATCTCATAACTAATCCTCTATAAGCTTTCCATTTTTATTTGCCTGGTTTACTATTGCACCACAAATATCCTTTTCATAGGAACACATTTCTATCTGCACAGGAGTAGGATCATCTTCTGTTTTCTTTCTGGAATAATGGTTAAAGAATATAATCATACCTGCCCCTATACCTATACTATATGTTATCTCAAGTATATTCATGCTTTCTCCTGTGTGTCCTAGTAAAAGTGCGTATATAATCTCAAACTGTTCACCAACACTTACATCTGTATTAAAAGTCATAATGGTGAAGGCAGAGCCTAGAAACACAACTAAGGATATAAAAGCCACCTTCAGAAATTCTACAAATCTGTTTACTTCTGTTTTTGTAAGATAGTCCACAATAAAGTCTGTCTCTCCCAGATTAATAACATTAACATCTCCACATAATTGCTGGATTTTATTAATAACACTTGTTACGGAAAATGAATAACAATGTTCTTTATCTTTCTTTATATCTATAAGTGTTATGTTCTTTATTCTGTCTTCTAATTTATCATCATTACAAACCACATCAGCAACTTCCTTTAAATGTACCTTTTTATTAAATACTGTGGTTTTCTGCTGCAGCTTTATATAAACATTCTTTTCCATACAAACCTCCAATCCATACAATTATCATAACCAATTTAAAGAAAAATATACAAAAAAGGACGGCAATTGCCGTCCTGATTTAACTACTAATTTTAAATAAATTCTTTTAATGCATCATTAATAGGTAACATACATACCATTCTTTCATGTGACACGGTTCCAACAATCAATTTTGTATCTCTAAAAAAACATATATCTTCTAACGTTTGATGACACTCGTCAAACTCTCCGTTAATCAACTTTTCCAGATATATATTATTCGTATATTTCAGTATAATTTCTTTTGTTTCATTATTAGCCTCATAAATATTTATCTCAATTTCAGTATTAGCATCATCATCAGAAAATATCGTATAATCATACCCAAACCATTTAGAGGTTTTTATCGTTGTTATTAGCCATTTTTTTAAATCACATTCCAATTCATCACAAGTAGATGTTGTCCATCTTGCTCTAGACAAAGAAAACTTATTTGCACTTTGAAAACATGCTGACATAAATGAATCATATGAATAATCATCAATACTTTCACTTATATCTATCATATTCTCAACATTCATATTCTCAACATTCATATTTTTCATCCTTTCTACATTAAACACCCTATATCATTCCCTTTATAAAATGGAAAAGCGAATGTATAAACGAAATAAATGAAACACCATATAATAATCCAGTTAAAAACCTTCTTATATTATTAGACCTGTATGATGTTAAATACTGAATTCCTCCGTCTAATACCATGGGAATCATTAATAGTCCCCATATAAGACCAAATACATGTATAGGTAACAAAATAAGTCCTATTATGTGACCTACCAATATACCTGTACATCTTGCACATAATGGAAATTGATAACCTCCCACAAAGAAACTTCTCTCTGGCATCTGATGGCACTTACAGTACTTCTCACAATATTCCATTGATTTAATCCACAAAACATCTTTCTTTTCCATAATTACGCTTTAAACTTATTTCCACAGTCCTGGCAAATCCAGTAATTTGTTGTAACTGTCTGTCTTCCCTTTCCACAAGTACCACATAATATGCCTATCGGACCAAAACAAAGAGCTCCACAGCAACCCTTACCTGCAGAAAAATCCTTTCCCTTTGTTGATACATCTGTTACTATCTGACAATTTTCATTGTTACATTTTGGACAAATCATAATTTTACTTCCTTTCTCACTTCAAAATATATTATTATATAAAAAGGCATCTTCCTCAAAAACTAAGGAAGATGCCTAATAATCATATTAAAACTCAAACTTCTTCTCAAAGTATGCCTTAAGATCTGCGATCTTAACTCTTTCCTGTTCCATAGTGTCTCTGTCTCTTACAGTTACACAGCCGTCTTCTTCAGACTCAAAATCATATGTAATACAGAAAGGAGTACCAATCTCATCCTGTCTTCTATATCTCTTACCGATGTTACCTCTGTCATCATACTCACAGTTATAATACTTAGATAACTCTGCATAAATCTTCTCTGCACCTTCGCCAAGCTTCTTAGATAAAGGAAGAACACCAACCTTAACAGGAGCAAGTGCTGGATGGAAATGAAGAACAGTTCTTACATCTCCGCCTTCAAGTTCCTCTTCGTCATAAGCACCACATAAAAATGCAAGTGTAACTCTGTCTGCACCAAGAGAAGGCTCGATAACATAAGGAATATACTTTTCTTTCTTCTCATCATCAAAATAAGACATATCTTCTTTAGATACATTCTGATGCTGAGTTAAATCATAATCAGTTCTGTCAGCAATACCCCAAAGTTCGCCCCATCCAAATGGGAATAAGAACTCAATATCTGTAGTTGCTTTACTATAGAATGATAACTCTGCCTGGTCATGATCTCTTACTCTCATCTCTTCTTCCTTCATGCCAAGATCCTTAAGCCATGAAATACAGAACTGCTTCCAGTAAGCAAACCACTCAAGGTCTGTATCAGGCTCACAGAAGAACTCAAGTTCCATCTGCTCAAATTCTCTTGTTCTGAAAGTAAAGTTACCAGGTGTAATTTCATTTCTAAATGACTTACCAATCTGTCCAATACCAAAAGGTATCTTCTTTCTTGAAGTTCTCTGAACATTTTTAAAGTTTACGAATATACCCTGTGCAGTCTCTGGTCTAAGGTAAACTACGTTCTTGGCATCCTCAGTAACACCCTGGAATGTCTTAAACATAAGGTTAAACTGACGAATATCAGTAAAATTGTGCTTTCCACATGAAGGACACTTTATATCATTCTTTTCAATATAATCTGCCATCTCATCATTAGACCAGGCATCAACTGAACCTTCTATAATAATTCCATTATCAGCCATATAATCTTCTATAAGTTTATCTGCCCTGAATCTCTCATGGCACTCTTTACAGTCCATTAAAGGATCTGAGAAGCTTCCAAGATGTCCAGATGCAACCCATGTCTGAGGGTTCATAAGGATAGCACAGTCAACACCTACGTTATACTGATTCTCCTGAATAAACTTCTTCCACCATGCTTTCTTTACATTATTCTTAAGTTCTACACCAAGATTACCATAATCCCATGTATTAGCAAGTCCGCCATATATCTCAGAACCCGGATATACAAAACCTCTTGCCTTAGCTAATGCTGTAATCTTTTCCATTGTCTTTTCCACGACGATTCCTCCATTTATTTATATTGATTAATTTATCTTAATAAGGTTTATATACAATAACCCCAACTTTATCTTTACTTGAAATAGTAGCTGTATTATCATCAACTTTCTTAACATTTGAAGAAAATTCAATATCACCTGCTACAGTAACATTAATATCCTTATCATATATCTCACAGCCAGAAAGATCAATTACAGCTGTTTTATACTTGCTTTTAATTACCTTATCCTTTTTCTTAGTCTTGCTCTTTCCATACTTTTCAAGACTGTCAGGAACCAAATCAGACTTCTTGGCTGCACTGCTGTCAAGAACTTCAGTCTTTGCACCTGTATATGACTCAAAGTCACTTGAACCGCCAAAATCAAAAACAGTATATACCTTATTACTCTTCTTAACTGCAAAATCAAGCTTTATAGTAGTCTCCTTCTCTGAATTAAATGTTTCCAAGTCTTTATTAATAAATTCTGTAAGTTCATCAACATCATAATAATCTTTGTCAAACTCATCTATCATAGTTGCCTGAATTGTCCCGCCAACATTAAAAACTATCTCATCCTTTGTAGTAATATTTTCCTTTGTTAATCCAACTTCTTCATGACCACATGCACATAGCATAAATGCTGCTAAAGTAACTGTAGTAAATAAATATCTTTTTTTCATATAAATTCTTTCCCTTCCAATATTATCTTTCAAACAGAACGAGATAAATGGATAAATTTTCCATATACCATGATTCATGAGCCCTATTCAATATCAATTTTACAACGTAACAAAATTAATTGCAACATATATTTATGAAAACATTTCTAACATTTCCTCTGATTTAAGTTTCTTTCCTGTCACTTTGTGAATATATATCTTTGAAAATCTCTTTATCTCATCTAATACCATATCAGTAACCGTAAATGTATAAAGTTTTTCAACTTTGCTATATATAATAAACTGCAGTGTATATATAGCTGAACTGCTTACTTTATGAACATTATTTACCTGATTAATGCAATTGTTGCAAACAACAACACCATCATTTGGCAGTATTCCAACAATTGCCTCATGGCTATGGCATATACAGCACTCATTCATATGAGATATCTCACCATTTAGAGCTACAATTTTTATCTCAAACACTGATTTAACAAGTGTATCAGGAATTGCCTCACTAAGCAGTGCCTTAAGAGACTGATAAAGGAGTTTTAAAACCTCTTTTTCATCATTATTTTCTTTTGTGTAATAATCACTGAGTTCAAGAAAATACATGCCATATGATACTTTTTCAATATCCTGTCTTATTTCCATAAAATAATTAGATATCTCAGCCTGTACCAGATTATAAGAGGTTCTTCCTTCATAGAATGTAAACTTTCCAAAAGAAAATGGCATAACTGCTGCCATCAGCGAATTATTCTGTCTTCTTGCACCTTTAGCAAAGGCAGATATTTTGCCTCTTTCAGCAGTTAATATAGAAATTCTCTTATCATATTCCCCCACATTCATGGCATTTATAACCATTCCTGTAAGAGTAACCTGTCCATTCATTAAACATCACCTAAAAATGATTATTCTTTATATCCATAATTATTAAGCATAAAGTCGCTGTCTCTCCAGTCCTTCTTAACCTTTACCCAGAGTTTAAGATTAACCTTCGACATAAGCATATCCTCAATATCAGCTCTGGCATCAGTACCTATCTTCTTAAGCATCTCTCCGCCTTTTCCAATAATTATGCCCTTGTGGCTGTCTCTTTCACAAACAATGGTTGCATTAATGTCCCAGATTTCACCATTTGTTCTTTCCTTCATAGTATCAACACTTACTGCAATGCCATGTGGAATCTCTTCACTTAAAAGCCTTAATGCTTTTTCCCTTATAAGTTCAGCAACAATCTGTCTCATAGGTTGGTCCGTTACTGTGTCCTCATCATAAAACATAGGACCATACTTCATATATTTAAACAATACGTCTATAAGTTCTTCCTTATTATCGCCCTTTAACGCTGATACTGGAACAATATCACAAAAATCATATTCTTTTCTGAAGGTATCAATTACTTTAAGCAAATCTTCCTTAGGCACTGTATCTATCTTATTAATTACAAGTACAACTGGTGTCTTTACTTTCTGAAGAACTTCCAGTATGTGTCGGTCTCCTCCTCCGATAAATGCAGAAGGCTCAATAAGATAAAGTATAACATCAACTTCACCTAAAGTATTCTTTGCTACACCTACCATATATTTTCCAAGTTTATTCTTTGCTTTATGAATACCAGGGGTGTCTAAAAATATCAGCTGTCCCCTGTCCTCTGTATATACTGTCTGTATACGGTTTCTTGTGGTTTGTGGCTTATTAGATGTAATTGCTATCTTCTGTCCTATTATGTGGTTCATTAGAGTAGACTTTCCAACATTAGGTCTTCCTATAAGTGCCACGAATCCTGTTTTTTTATTGTCCATCGTATTCAATCCTTCTATATATAATGTAATTTCTTATTGAGAAATACTGCACTCAACTCCATCTGATTCAAAACATATAGTTCCATCATATGTATAATAAACATCCATATCATTATTTTCAATAAGAGTCATTAACTTTGTCTCAACAAGATCACTGCTTCCTGTTGAAACAACATAATAAGAGTCATTATCTGCCTTATCAACAAGATCAATTTCTCCCTTATTATATTCTCCATGATGTGGGAGTTTTATAAGATTGTAAGTATCATTTATTATGTTGTTAAATTCTATAGTTCTTGATTTATTGCAATCTCCCATTAAAAGTACCTTAGTCTTGTCATAATACAAACTTGTAATTAATGAATAGTCATCATCTGATTTATATGTCTCCTCATTAGGCACATTAATCCATATCATGGCATTACCATTTTCAAATGTATAATCATCATCATCACAAGATAACTTTGTGAATTCAACGCCCTTTTCCTCTGCCTTTTCCACAAGTTTTCTATAATGATTAGAATCCCTTACATAATCCGGTCCATAAATCTGACCTATCTCAAAATCCTTTAGAAGATTATCAGCATTTGCAATATGATCTGCATCATAATGGCTTAAAATAAGATAATCAATCTTAGAAATCTCATGTTCCTCAAGAAATGACTTAATCATAGCATAGCAATCTGAATCCCCTGTATCATTCATAATAACCATATCGTCCAGCATTGCTACTATACAATCTGCCTTTCCAACGTTAAGGAAATAAACCTTCATGCCAGCATTACTATTATTCCCCTTCTCATCACAAGATGTTAATAAAACAACTGCTAATAAACTTAATAAACAAAAAAACTTCTTCATTAATATCCCCTTTCTTACATCAACTTTAATGAGTAACCAATTATTATATATTATACTATTATTATTTTGTATTGGCAACAAAAAAATGCCTCTGCTTATTTAAGCAAAGACACTTTATAATAATCTTTTACGCTATTTATTATTTCTGGCACTATTATATCCTTCCATGAATGCCCTGTGAAACTTTGAAATACTTTTTCTTTTTATTATACATAAAACCACTATGCAAATAATTATTTCAGTAAAAAGAGGTAATTTCACAATCTCAATTTTCAAACATGACAATATTAAAG
>JAILNW010000361.1 GCA_024691145.1 Lachnospiraceae bacterium | reverse complement strand
TATTAATTTCATTATTCGCAAATATAACATATACTCTTGAATCAGATCCTTTTGAACACTACTTTCAATCTATTATTTATATGGTTTTTACACTTCTTGGTAAATTTGCCCAGTGTGAAATGCATACATTTTCTGGTCGTATTGATTGCAAAGTAGAAACGAAGAATTATATATATTTATTTGAATTTAAAAGAGACGATACTGCTGAATCTGCACTGTCTCAAATTGATTCAAAAGAATATGCTCTTCCATTTATTACAGATTCAAGAAAAGTATATAAAATAGGTGTTTCCTTTGATTCAAAATCCAGAAAGTTAATTGAATGGATTGTTATGGAATAATATTTATCCCCAGTATTATTACTGGGGATATACTTTACATACCATATTTTTTTAAATCAACTTTTCCATTAACTATCTCGATGCCTTCAGCCTTTAATAATTCTTCCTGTCTGTTTATTCCTCCAAATGCAAAACATTCTGCCAGTTCACCTTTGGAATTAACCACTCTGTAACAAGGTATATTATACGGGTCAGGATTTTTATGAAGAGCATTGCCAACTGCACGAGCCATCTTAGGGTTTCCTGCAAGCATGGCAACCTGCCCGTAAGTAGCCACCTTTCCATGTGGGATTTTCTTAACAGCCTCATAAATTCTTTTTGCCGGACTGTCAGATATTATATCATAACTCTCTGCAATCATCATTCTAATATCCTTCTCATCAACAGTTCCATCAAGAATAATAGTATTCCAATGTTCCTTGTTCTGATGATAACCTGGAATAACTGATTCATACACACTTCTCCAAAAAATTGCTCTTTGAGGGTCAGCTTTAACATTAAGATTAATATATCCATCCCTCTCATAAGTCCACAAAAAAGCCTTATTATTCATCTTGTATCTTATTAATTGCCAGTTGTCATCATGAAATGGCATATCTATATAAGTATCTGCAAATGTAAGTCCGTAGTCTAATGCTTCTTTTCTTGTTCTCATTACAAACCCTCCAAAATTCCTGCCACATAATATTATTGTACTTAACCACATTTTTCTAGTCAAGGCGTTATCTAAAGATTACAAAAAAATATGCCGATATTATGTTGAGTAACTTTGTATTTTTTTACCAATACTTAATCAGAAAGGATAATGACCATGGTAGCTAAACAGAAAATACTTATAGTTGATGATGATAACAACATTGCAGAATTAATTGCATTATACCTTACAAAAGAATGTTATGATAACAAAATTGTTAATGATGGCTATGAAGCCCTTGAAGCTTTTAAATCCTACTCTCCTAATCTGATACTCCTTGATATCATGCTTCCAGGAATGGATGGATATGAAGTTTGCAGGGAAATAAGAAAGTCATCAAAAGTGCCTATCATTATGCTTTCAGCAAAGGGTGAAATATTTGATAAAGTTCTTGGCCTTGAACTAGGTGCAGATGATTATATAATAAAACCATTTGACTCAAAGGAACTTGTTGCAAGAGTAAAAGCCGTTTTAAGAAGATTTAACGATGCTCCTGCAAAACCAGAAAAAGCAGTAACAGTCAGCAAAGAAGTTGTGGAATATCCAGACCTTATTATTAGTCTTAACGACTACTCAGTAAAATACTATGACACTAATATAGATATGCCTCCTAAGGAACTGGAACTATTCTACTTCCTTGCTTCACATCCTAATCAGGTTTTCACAAGAGAACAGCTTCTTGACCATATATGGGGATATGAATATATAGGAGATACAAGAACCGTTGATGTTCATATAAAAAGACTAAGAGAAAAAATAAAAGATCATGAAAAATGGAGTCTTTCTACAGTATGGGGTATAGGTTATAAATTTGACGTTAGAAAATAGTTACAGGAGGAATCCGAATGAAACGAAGTCTTACATTTAAATTAATTCTGTGCTACATTATACTTATATCACTGATATACTTTACTGTAAACATGGTATGTTCAATTACACTGGATAATTATGTGGATAACAATTACAATATTGAA
Organism: Lachnospiraceae bacterium; assembly: GCA_024691145.1. Classification (GTDB taxonomy): domain Bacteria; phylum Bacillota; class Clostridia; order Lachnospirales; family Lachnospiraceae; genus JAILNW01. The sequence goes on along the minus strand of JAILNW010000361.1, from coordinate 8,165 downwards.
CTTTCCAATACAGCAAATACCATTATTGAAGAAAATACCATGTCTGCATATTTTAGTGGCGAAATGGAAAAAGAAGATTTTTTAACATTTTCCCAAAGACTTGATGAACTCATATCACCATATCTATGGGTTGTAGATTTATCAGGCAACATAATATATGGTTCAAGTGAGATTTTAATTGAACCAGAAAGTGTTAATCTTATTTCTGTTGACCATGATATTTTTAAAAAAACATATTATAAGGAAATGTATTATCCTTCAATAATGAAATTTCAGTGCCTTACAACTATAAGACAGATATTCGATAATGAGAAACAGTTAAGGGGATACATCGTACTGCTTGTACCACACGATACAATCACTAACAAATATGATGATAATGTAATCCAGATAAATATAGTAACATTAATAGCATTTCCAATAACAGCCATAGTATTTATTCTTATTTACTTTTTAACAATACAGCCTATTCACAGAATCACAAAGTATTCTGTTGAATACAGCAAAGGAAAGTTTTCAGGAAAAATCGTTATAAAAAGTAATGATGAATTAAAACAGCTTGCAGATGCTATTAATTACATGGTTAGTGAACTTAATAACCTTGATGAATATCAGAGAAAATTTATCGGTAACATTTCCCATGATTTTCGTTCACCTCTTACATCAATTAAAGGTTATGTTGAAGCAATGCTTGATGGCACAATTCCTCTTGAAAATCATGAAAAGTACTTGAAAATAATACTTTTTGAATCAGAAAGATTAACAGGACTTACTACTAATCTCCTGACTCTTAATAACTTTGATAATAACAAACGAATGCTTGATAAAAAAGTATTTGATATAAATGAAATAATAGCAAAAACAACAGAGGTATATGAAGGACGATGTTCTAAGAACAAAATTGACCTTGAAAAGAATTTTGAAAATAAAGAACAGCCTGTATATGCAGATCAGTCACAGATACAACAGGTAATAAACAACTTACTTGATAATGCAATAAAATTCAGTCCCCAGTATTCAAAAATAATATTATCTACATATACGAAAAACGAAAAGATATTTGTATCCATAAAAGACTTTGGAACCGGAATACCGAAGAACTCAATAAACCGTATATGGGAAAGATTCTATAAAACTGATCCTTCAAGAGGTAAAGACAAGAAAGGTACTGGACTTGGACTCGCAATAACAAAAGAAATCATAAATGCACATCATGAAAATATAAATGTTGTAAGTACAGAAGGAGTTGGAACAGAATTTATCTTCTCCTTATCAAAACCAAATCAATAGAAAAACAAGGAGGCTAAATAATTTAGCCTCCTCTTAATATCTAACTATTCATCCCAGTTATGTCTGTGTAACTGTCCAGTTAATCTCATATCCTTAAACTCATGCTGTCTAAGTGCCTCATAAAGCACTATGGCAACTGAATTAGAAAGGTTAAGTGATCTTATATCACCTATCATAGGTATCCTTACGCAAGTATCCTTGTTGTCAAGAAGAATCTCCTCTGGTATACCGGCACTTTCTTTGCCGAACATAATATAACATTCATCCTCATATGTAACATCAGCATATGTGTGAAGAGCCTTCGTTGTAGCCATATAAATCTTGGCTCCTGGATTCTTCTTTAAGAAATCCTCATAATTAACATATGTATAAACTTCTAACTTATCCCAGTAATCAAGTCCTGCACGCTTAATTTCCTTCTCACCCAGTCTGAAACCTAAAGGTTCTATAAGATGAAGCCTTGCACCTGCTGCAACACATGTTCTTCCAATATTACCTGTATTTGCAGGAATCTCTGGTTCATGTAAAACTATATTAATCATATCTTAAACCCTCTGCTTCTCTAAATCATCAATAAAAGCCTGAACCCTGTCAAGTGCTTTTCTAAGATTTTCAATAGAATAAGCATAAGATATACGGATAAATCCTTCTCCGCACTCACCAAAAGCTGTACCAGGAACAACAGCAACTCTCTGATTTTCAAGAAGCTTTGTAGCAAATTCATCAGAAGTCATTCCAAACTTCTTAATGTTAGGAAAAACATAAAATGCTCCAAATGGTTCGAAACACTCAATTCCCATCTGCTTAAATCTCTCCATAAGGAAACGTCTTCTCTGGTCATAAGCAACACGCATTCTCTCAACGTCCTTGTCGCCCTTTCTAAGTGCCTCAACTGCTGCATACTGGCTTGTTGTCGGAGCACACATAATAGCAAACTGGTGAATCTTAATCATCTGCTTCATAATAATCTCAGGAGCACATGCATAACCAAGTCTCCAGCCTGTCATGGCATAAGCCTTCGAAAAACCATTAATTAAAACTGTTCTCTCCTTCATGCCAGGGAATGATGCAATTGACACATGGTCATCACCATAAGTTAACTCTGCATAAATCTCATCTGAAATAACAAATATATCTTTTTCAATAATAACATCAACTAACTCTTTTAATTCTTCCCTTTTCATAATACCGCCTGTTGGATTATTAGGGAATGGCATAATAAGAATCTTAGTCTTATCAGTAATGGCATTAAGAAGTTCTTTCTTTGTAAGTTTGAATTCATTCTCTTCCTTAAGATTAACAATCACTGGAACACCATCTGCCAAAGTAACACAAGGTTCATAAGACACATAACAAGGCATAGGAATAATAACCTCATCACCAGGATTTAACATAGCTCTTAAAGCAAGATCTATAGCTTCACTTCCGCCTATAGTAATCATAGACTCAGTTTTATAATCATAATCAAGTTCAAATCTTCTCTTAAGGTACTTGCAAACTTCTTCCCTTAACTCCTTTAAACCTGAGTTAGAAGTATAAAAAGTTCTTCCCTTTTCAAGAGAATACATACCTTCTTCTCTTATATGCCATGGAGTATCAAAATCAGGTTCTCCAACACCAAGTGAAATAACATCCTTCATCTCACTTACTAAGTCAAAAAACTTTCTTATGCCTGAAGGCTTAATGTCAATAACTTTTTCTGATAATGGATTTCTCATGGGGTAATCAACATCCTTTCATCTTCATGTACTTCCTCTAGAGAAATACCATGTTCTTTATATTTTTTAAGTAAAAAATGAGTAGAAGTGCTTTCAACATAGTCCATAGTTGCAAGCTTTCTTGATACAAATCCTGCAACTTCCTTCATGGAATGACCATTAACTATAACAGTAAGGTCATATCCCCCAGACATAAGATACACTGTATCTACCTCATCAAATCTATGAATCTTCTTTGCAATCTCATCAAAACCGTCGCCTCTCTGAGGAGTTACCTTAACTTCAATAAGAGCCATAACTATATCATTATCAACCTTATCCCAGTTAATCAAAGTTGTATATCCGCAAATAACCTTATCCGCTTCCATGGCCGCTATCTCCGCTTCCACAGCCTCTTTAGTGGCGCCAATCATAATGGCTATATCTTCGACTGATAATTTACTATTATTCTCTATAAGTTTCAATATCTCTTTTCTCATGAAAAAACCTCCTCAAAAAAATAGTCACATAGTAAATATATGCTTATTATTTATTTATACCACAAAAACGGTATATTTACAAGTTTTTCCTTATATACTACTTAACTTTATATAATTCATCTGTAGATGCAGGCTCAAGATATCTTATTTCCGTTTCATTCTTTACAATACGTTCATTACCATCTGTAATTCTTCCTATTACACATGCATGAATGCCTGCCTTTTCAAGTTCATCCACAATAAGATTACCATGATTTGCAACAATCATAAGTGAACCGCTTGATATAAGCATATATGGATTCAGGTCAAAGAATTCACATACTTCAACAGTTTCCTGCTTAATAGGAATCTTTTTAAGATCTACCTCTATGCCTTTTCCGGCAGCACTGGCTACTTCCCATAAGGCACCATAAACTCCGCCTTCTGTAACATCATGCATAAGAAGTGCACCATTATCAAATGCAATCTTCGCATCCTTAACAATGGAGATATTATCCATCAGATTAATAGCTCCATCAACAAATTCCTCTGTATATCTTGATAATAAATCTTCCTTCTTCTTTGCAGCAATAATGGCAGTTCCTTCAACCCCTGCCCACTTAGTCATAACAACATCCATACCTGCTTCAATCTTTTTAGGATCAAATATTCTGTCTTTTTTAATCTTTCCAACACCTGTAATAGTAAGAAGTGGCTTTGCAACAGCCTCAGTAACTTCAGTGTGACCACCCATTACTTCAATATTAAGTTCACTGCAGGCACCCTCAATCTCATTCATAATCTCCTTAAGTACTCTTTCCTTAGTATACTTAGGAAGTAATGCTGAAACCATAATACCTATAGGTTCTGCCCCACTTGAGGCAATATCATTGGCAGTTACATTAACGGCTAATGTTCCAATCATATCATCTGAACCAGTAATAGGATCTGTAGAAAGGACAATGGCATAACCATCTTCCACTGCCATATGTGTACAGTCCAGACCAACACCTGGTCTTACAATAACCTCATCCCTTCTATGTTTAATTATCTTAAAAACTGAACGTTCAAGTATATTTTCAGGTATCTTTCCAATTTTCATAAAAAACCACACTTTCTAAATAATAATCTAAGGTCTAATATCACAAACAACTCTCAGACAAATGATACTGATTACATCATATGTCTGAGAGTATATCATACATTTAATATTCCAATACTTTGTTTTATGGAGTAACAGGCTGCGCCTGTACTGCTGCTTCGTTGTTAACAGCAGGTGTTTCAGGAGCTGTTAGTGGAACTTCATTCTCAGCAGCTGGTGCCTGTGCAACTGGTTCAACTACTATATCATCTGGATTAACTGGTGCATTAGGATCTGCTGTTGCCTCTGGTGGAACAGTAGTCTCAATACTTCCTACTGTAACATACTTAGGAACAGCTTTGTAATTACTTGAGTTGATTTCAATCTTCTCAGTATCAACACCATCAACAGAAACAATTTTATATAATTTTGACTTATATCCAGTGTGAGCTGACTGTGTTACCTTCTTGTAATCAACACTCTTTGTTCCATCAATAGTAACAACATCTTCACCTGGCTGTATAGTCTCTATAATCTCATTCTCAAATCTTATCTTTCTATTAGATGCTCTTGTTTCCTTACCATAAATATTAAATGTAATACTTCCACCACCTGCATATCCTTCAATATAAATAGGACAATCAGTATTATTCTTAAACTTAAAATCTGAACCTGATGATGATGAAATCATGGCATCAAATGCAATATCTACATAAGAAACAACCATGGAATGATTATTACGCTTAACTATCTGCAACTCTGACTTAAGCACTGCATTATATAAAGTTGTAGACACCTGGCAAATACCACCACCTACAGATTCAACTACCTTACCATTAAGATATGAACCAGCTTCATAATAACCATTAGCTGTTGTAACAGGAGTAATCTTCTTTAATATAGAAAATGTCTCTCCTGGATAAACAACAGTTCCATTTACTTTAGATGCAGCATTAGCAATATTCTTGCATCTGTCTGTCTGGCTTGTACTAAAAGTAGTAGTAAATGTTCCTATTCTTGCATCCATCTTCTTTAACTGTTCAACCTGATACTTAGGCTCATCAACAGTTACTTTAGGCTCAACTGAAATATCTTCACCTGAAAATGAATTCATGGCTTCTACAACAAGACTTATTGCATCGTCACTATCAACAACTTTACCAGTTACACCCGCAGAGTAATTAAACTGACTAGCAATATCTCCACTGCTCATGTTTATAGAAGACTTTGGTTTCATAGAAGGTTCCTTTGCTTTTATATTACACTCTTCTATGTTGTTATCAACAAATTCCTTAACTTTCTCTTTATCATAAGTAAATTCAAGATTATACTCTTTCTTGCCATTCTCAACATCCTTAAGATCCTTATATCTCTGAATAACAGTACCTACTGTACCTATATTCATAGCTTCAGATATATAATCATTCTCTTTGGCAGTATATCCTAAAGCTCCTACAGTTGTCTCTATAGTTTTATCATTAGCTTCAATACAAACTTTTTTACTCTTTAAACCATCAACGTAGTCGTTAATTGCCTGCTCTGCTTCAGCAGCTGTCTTTCCACCGATGTCAATTCCATCTACATATACTCCGTTACAAATCTTGCTATCAGCCATTGCAACACTTGCCATAGATATAATCATGGCAAATGTAGCTGTCAATACAACCACGCTTTTCTTTTTCTTAAACATATAATCTTGCCCTTCCTATACAATATTTGACATTTTCTAGAAAATTATGTATATTAATAATCATAATAACTAGTTTTAATTTATTTTATAACATAACTAAGCATAGGTATCAGCATTGCCACTGCAAGAATAACAGCAAGCACGATAGTAGCTACTCTTCTGTTTTTTTTGTTGTACATATTAAACATAATATTCACCTCTTTAAATAATTTTAATAATGAAAGGATGATAATAATGAAATTACCAATATTTCTTACTATGCTCGTAACATTCTGTCTCTGGCTGTCTTACGAGATTGATAAATCTCAAAAAGAAAGCGATAAACAAAATAAAGCATTCTGGGACAGAGAAAAGCTCGCCCTAAAAAGTACAAAAGTCAGTATAGGATCACTACCTTATATATCCCTTTCAAATACACTTCCAATAGAAGCTAATCCTGATAAGGAACTGGCTGCAATACAGAATAAATTAAAAGCACTTATGGATGCCGATATAATAAACCTTACTTACCTTTCAAACACAGATATAAGAATCATGTATGGAAGTAATAACTTTGAATATCTGTCCAAATGTGATAATAACTATATAAAACTTTGCAACGTCCTTAACTCATGGGCCAAATATCACATATCCCACAACAATTACGAATACGCAAAAAAAATACTCGAATATGCAGTTAATTCTGATATTGATTCCATTGGAATATATCAAAAATTGTTATCCATATATAAGTCGGAACAAGCAAGTGATAAGATTGAACAACTTTACAAAAAAACACACAATCTGCACTCTCCTGCAAAGGAACAGATTCAATCTCTTTTTTCGGATTAACAATTATTTAAATGCCCTCAATGTAATTTTATGCTATTTTTAACAATCATTCAAGTATAAATTTACATTTTTATTATTTTTTTATATTTTTGCACTTTTGCACAAACAATTAAGGAAACATTCCTTGCACTTTGGCTTTATTGCTGTACATATTTTTCTTCCATGTGTAATTATCTGGATATTAAATAATATCCAGTGATCCTCTGGAAGAATCTCCATTAATTCCTTTTCTATCTTAACAGGATCATCCTCTTTTGTAAATCCAAGCTTATTAGATATACGTTTAACATGAGTATCCACAACAATACTTGGTATATTGTATATATTTCCCCTTATAACATTGGCTGTTTTTCTACCAACCCCAGCAAGTTTCGTAAGCTTGTCAATATCTGAAGGTACCTCCCCGTTATACATATTTACAAGGTCATTACAACAGGCAATAATATTCTTTGCTTTATTCTTATAAAAACCTGTAGAATATATATCCTTTTCAAGTTCTTTAACGTCTGCTTTAGCAAATTCCTCCAAAGAAGGATACTTTATAAAAAGATCCTTAGTTACTATGTTAACTCTCTCATCTGTACACTGAGCGCTAAGAATAGTGGCAATAAGCAGCTGCCAGGCATTATCATGATTAAGATAACATTTATATGTTGTACCATAATGTTTATCAAGCAGCCTTAAAATGTCACTAACCCTCTCCTTTTCTGAACTTTCAAAAACAGAATCCGTAACATCAAAAAATAGAGCATTATAACTTATTGCATCCCTGTTCTCATAGTCATAAACATATATAGTATCTTTCCTTACTATGCTTCCTTTATTGCAAAGCAGTTTTATATCGTAATCATAATATTCAGCATGGCACATTCTGGCAATCTGCTTAGTATTATATGCTTCATAATTTACCAATATACTTCTTACTTTTTCTTCATTTTTGAAAAATGAGTTAAAAATATCCTTATATATACTTTCATTCTTTGCAAACACAGGCCTTGTTTTAATATTTTCTCTTAAATAAATATCATGAATCATAAGTTCAGAAATCACATTTAAAAATACTTCCTTATTTTCGGTTAATTTCTTATGTTCCATAT
>JAILNW010000301.1 GCA_024691145.1 Lachnospiraceae bacterium | reverse complement strand
TATAAACCTCATGTATTTTATCTTCATACAGTTTTATATTTAACTTAATTTCATTTTCTTCCTCAAAAAAGCTTTCCATTATTGAGTCAAGATTACGTATCATTTTTTCATTTTGATCCGTTTGTATTAATACATTTTTATTTTTTGTATTTTTCATATTTATGTCCATATATCATCCAACCTTAAATCATGTTTAAATCAGATTAATATAACCAAAAAAGTTTACCTTACACGAAACTTATCGACATAAATTTATAAAAAAATAAGTTCAATAAATATATTTTATTACTATACTCTTTTTTACTTATGAGAACACTGGCATTTTAAGTTTTTCTCTGCCATTTCTAATTTGTATAAATCAATTTCCTCAGATACTATATTGAAACCTACTGATTTAAAGAATGGATATAATTCTTTTTTGCATGTAACATATATATGCTCCGCATTTGCAATTAGTCCTCTGTTAACCAGCATTCTTAAAATAAAATCACCATATTTATTATTACGGTATTCTTTTAAAACACAGATTTTATCTATTGTGCATATACCATCCTCATATGTTATTCTTCCGGTTCCAACGTACTTTCCATTATCTTCGACAATTACATGCATGGCAAGATCATCTTTATTATCAATATCATCGTTTTTATCTATACCAAGCTCTTCCTGAAATACCATTTTTCTTAATTCAAAAGGTATTGTTAAATCATCACCATATGTAAGTAATTTTCCTTTAATCATAATATCTCCATTCTATTAAAGAGGATTTTTAACTGGTTTTCCTTGTCCTCTTGGATACTTCTTATCAGTTACTTTTACCTTCTTTATAACTACAAATCTTCTATCTATGTCAGTTGAAGGAATTGTTACTATCTTATCATCAAAAACCTTACCGCCAAGCTTTTCAATAGCATTGTTAGCATTTTTTACTTCATCATCAGAATTTTGTGCCTTATATGAAATAAAATATCCTTCTTTTTTTACAAAAGGAATACAATACTCTGATAATGTAGAAAGATTAGAAACAGCTCTTGATACTACATAATCATACTGCTCACGATATTTAGCATTTCTTCCTAGTTCTTCAGCTCTTCCATGTATAGTTTCTATGTCTGATAAATCAAGCTTATTTATAACTTCATTTAAAAAATTAATTCTTTTATTTAATGAGTCAAGTAATGTAACTTTAACTTCAGGATAAATTATTTTAATAGGAATTCCTGGGAATCCTGCTCCTGTTCCTATATCAATAAGTTTAATATCTTTGTTTTCTTCATATTCAAACTGTTTAATGCAATTAATTAAAAGGCTGTCTACAAAATGTTTATTTATAACATCCATTTCCTCTACTATTGCAGTTAAGTTCATTACTTTATTCCATTCAATTAACATATCATAATACATATTAAACTGTTCTATTTGTTTTTCTGATATATTAATATTAATTTTCTTAAGTTCATCACAAAAATATTCTAAATTCTCCAATAATTTTATCCTCTCAATCAATGTTTCATACTTAAATAAACAAGTAATACTGATATATCTGCAGGAGAAACACCCGATATTCTTGACGCCTGTCCTATGGATTGTGGTCTTATTGCTGTTAATTTCTGTTTAGCTTCAAGTCTTAAACTTCCCACTTTCTCATAATCAATATCTTCAGGTATTTTTTTATTCTCCATCTTTTTATATTGTTCTACCTGAGACATCTGTCTCTTTATATATCCATCATATTTAATATTAATATTAACCTGTTCTATTACGTCTGAATCAAGTTCTTTTCTATCCTTATCTATCTCACTAATTAATTCATAAGATAATTCCGGTCTTCTTATTAATTCTGCAAGAGAACATGATTTCTTTAACTCTGTAGTATTGTTTTTCTTACAGAATTCCTGTATGTTAGATGATGCTCCAACAAATGTATTGTTAAGTCTTTCAATTTCCTCATTTATGGCTTTCTCTTTTTCAAGAAGCTTGTTATATCTTTCATCATCTATTAATCCTATTTCATGTCCAATCTTTGTTAATCTTAAATCAGCATTATCCTGACGAAGTAAAAGTCTGTACTCAGCTCTTGAAGTCATCATTCTGTATGGTTCATGTGTTTCTTTTGTTACAAGATCATCTATTAACACACCTATATAAGCCTGAGATCTATCAAGAATTAAAGGCTCTCTTCCAGATATTTTCATTGCAGCATTGATACCAGCTATTAATCCTTGTGCTGCAGCTTCTTCATATCCCGAACTTCCATTAAACTGTCCTGCACTAAATAAACCTTCAATTTTCTTAAATTCCAAAGAAGGTTTTAACTGCAATGCATTAATACAATCATACTCAATTGCATATGCATTTCTTACGATTTTAGCATTTTCAAGCCCTGCAACACTTCTGTACATTTTAAACTGAACATCCTCAGGAAGACTTGAGGACATTCCTCCTATATACATTTCATTAGTATAATTACCCTCTGGCTCAATAAATACCTGATGTCTGTCCTTATCAGCAAATCTTACTACCTTATCTTCTATTGAAGGACAATATCTAGGACCTACTCCCTTAATATTACCTGAATATAAAGGTGATCTGTGAATATTATCCCTGATGATTTTGTGTGTTTCCTCATTAGTGTATGTAAGCCAGCATGAAACCTGTTCCTTAGCTATATCTTCAGGCTTATTTGTAAATGAAAATGGTACAAGCTTTTCATCACCAAACTGCTCTTCCATTTTTGAAAAATCAATGGATCTTTTATCAATTCTTGCAGGTGTACCTGTCTTAAATCTGTACATCTCTATTCCTAGTCTTTTAAGTGCATCTGTAAGATAATTAGCTGCACTAAGTCCATTAGGTCCTGTATTTTTGCTTACATCACCACAAATACATCTTGCTTTAAGATATGTTCCCGTTGCAAGTACTACTGCCTTACAATTATATATAGTTCCAGTATAAGTTTTTACACCAGTTATCTTGTTATTCTCTGTAAGAATATCTACTATTTCTCCCTGTCTTAATGTAAGATTATAAGTATTTTCAAGAACTTTTCTCATTTCTCTTGTGTAATCCTGCTTATCTGCCTGAGCCCTTAAAGAATGTACCGCTGGTCCCTTCGAGACATTAAGCATCTTTGACTGTATATAAGCTTTATCAATATTTTTACCCATTTCACCACCTAATGCGTCAAGTTCTCTTACAAGATGCCCCTTAGAAGTTCCTCCAACATTAGGATTACATGGCATTAATGCAACACTGTCCATGCTAACTGTAAACATAATTGTTTTCATATTTAATCTTGCACATGCAAGAGCCGCTTCACATCCGGCATGGCCTGCTCCAACTATAACTACGTCTACGCATTCATTCTCTGTACTAGACACTTTAATCATCCTTCTTTCAAAAACCTCTATTATTTCCCCATACAAAATTCTCTGAATATAGTATCAACAAGGTCATCAACTATGCCCTCACCTATAACCATACCTAACTTTTCGTATGCTTCCATCATATCTATAGATAAAAAATCCTCAGGCATATCATTACTAATACTGTCGTTGACACGATTAAGTGCATCTATGGCATCTTTAATATTACTTTTCTGTCTTGAATTAGTAATAATAATCTGGTCATTATATTCTATCATACCTTTAAAAAATAAATCTTTTATTCCATCATAAAGAACATCTATACCCTGATTATTCTTTGCTGATATAGGTATTATAACACTTTCCATAAAGTATTTCTTAATATCTTCTTCATTTACAACAACATCTAAATCAGTTTTATTTAATAATATAATACTTCTTTTATTCTTTATCAGGTTTATTATATCATAATCATTATTA